>JAODBN010000258.1 GCA_025463965.1 Acidimicrobiaceae bacterium | reverse complement strand
GTGTCGCTCCGCTCGGCTCTGATGGCGTCATGGAGGCGGTGGCCGGCCTGGGTGGCCTCGAGGACCACGGCGCGCCCGTCCTCTGGATGGCCGTGGCGGACGATCAGTCCCGCATCCTCAAGGCGCCGGACCACGCGGGAGAGCATCGTCGGGTTCATGCCCTCGGCGGCCGCGATCTGGGAGACCCCGACGGGGCCCCGCCGCGCCGTCGTGGACAGAATGACCGTCTCGGTTGAGGTCAGCCCGGCGCCTGCGGTGGTGCGCTCGAGCCGCCGGTTGAGGCGACCCACCATCATTCGGACCCGGACGGCGAGCTCCTCCTCGTCCTCGGCCCGTTGCGCTGACCCCTGACGTTGCGACGATTCCTCGTTCCGTCCTGTGGCGACTCCCTGCATGGTTCTAGGGTACCAGGTACTTGCTTATCGGCAAGCAATGGCAGCTGGCTCGGTCCGTGGTCGGCGGACGATGCGGCTCGCCGTGTGGGCCAGAAGGCTGCAAGCTGACACTCGCCTGCGCTCGGACCTTCGGCCCGGCGCGATTCTCCGCGCCGCCGGGCGGGTAGCTCACGGCCACGCAAGAGGCGGGGAGTTGCCGCCCGCCGGACCGAATCTCACCAGCCGCCGGGCCTTGCCCGACAACAAGACGGGAGAAGAGCGAATGGACAAAGAGACGCATCGTCCACGCGAGGAGCCCGAGAACGAGGACATCCACGAGGAATTCCCGGGAGACCCCGGCCACGAGAGAGCGGGCCTGGCCGGGGAGCCAGGGGACTCGGGAACCCAGGGGCGAGAGGCCGAGAGCAGCGGTGCCGCCCCGCGGAGACCAGGTGACGGATCGACCGAGCGCTCGCCGAGCGGCCGCTGAACCAAGCGTTGTCGATCGGCCGCCCAGAGCGGCTCGTTCTTCGAGGTCCGCCCGCGGATCCGCGGGGTGTCGCGGCGATCGCGCTCTCGTTCGACGAGATCCACCCCGGCGAGCATCGATGCTTCTGGGCTCGGCGACCCGACCCGACCCGACAAGACTGAACCTCTGAGGCACCGAATGCACGAAGCCCAGTTGATCGAAACTCGGTCGCAGGATTTCCGCGACTTTTTCGATCGGGTCAAGGTAGCCACCCGGTTGTCCTCCAAGCTCAGCGAACATTGCTTGGACGATCAGGATGCGATTGAGAAGCCTTCGAGAATCTGATCGGCAAGCAGGTTGGCGACTCGTTCAACTTCATGCCGCCCGTCTACGCGGATTACGGGCTGAACATCACGGTCGGCCGGGCCGTGTTCATCGGTCACGAGTGCGCATTTACCGGCCACGCACCCATCAACAGCGCGGACCAGGTCATGATCGCCAACAAGGTCAACCTCGTCACGGCCGGTCATCCCGTCGAACCGGACAAACGGCGGAGCTATATCCATGCGGAGCTCACCGTCGAGACGAACGTTTGGATCGGGGTCGCCGCCACGATCTTGCCCGGCGTGACCATCGGGGCTAACTCTGTGGTCGGGGCCGGTGCGGTCGTCACTCATGACGTCCCGCCGGCGACCCTCGTCGCGGGAGTTCCTGCCAAGGTCATTAGGCATCTCTAGCGGGGGCAACGTTCCTCTCGAGAAACAGTCCGACGACGCCGAGCAACGATCTAACCGACCGAGGGCCCTATCTGCCCCTTGAGCCGAGATCGTGCGAAATGCGAGACGACCTCAGAGAACCGGAAGCGCATGATCGGCAAACCCCTGTCGGTACAGCGCGCGGATGAGCGCCGTGTCACCGCTGCGAAGGCGGGCAATCGCCGTGCCGATCGAAATCGTGAGGGCCGCGGCTTCGGGCGAGATGGGCCAAGGATCCCGATTCACACTGCGGGCGAGATCGTCGAGATGGACGTTCTGCTCGACGATGCGAGTCGCGAGGTAGTCGTCCAGGTGCATGACCTTGCCTCCCAACACGGCGATCAGGCTGGCCGGGTCAAGGGCGCGCAGGCGTGGTTCGAGCGCGTTCAAGCGCTCCTGCAGCGTGCGGAGCAGTTCCTCCCGGCCAACGGCGGCGACCGCAGCACCACGGTCTCGAATCGAGCGGTGATCATCGGACGACGCGATACAGGCAGAGCTTGCAAAGTAAGCC
The DNA here is from genome assembly GCA_025463965.1 of Acidimicrobiaceae bacterium. Classification (GTDB taxonomy): domain Bacteria; phylum Actinomycetota; class Acidimicrobiia; order Acidimicrobiales; family Bog-793; genus JAODBN01. Next base: position 7,122 of record JAODBN010000258.1, on the reverse strand, counting down.
CCTGGGCTCTCGAGATCGACAGGCCCGTCGGCGGGGCCGGCGTCTAGGTAGTCCGCCACGACCCATACGCCACCACGGGCGAGGTGCCCAACGAGCCCGCTCACCCGCTGCTCCTCAAGAACCGAGGGGCGGTCCCAGGCAGCCTGAACTACAGGATCGGCGATAGCGGCAGCAACGACTCGCGCCCCCTCTAGGAAGAGGCTGACGGTTTGGAGAGCTTGTGTCACCTAGACCTCGCCTCAGGACACAAAGCCATCAGCTCGGTCCTCCGATGCGCCCTCAGTGAGCTGCGGGGCGGCCGGGGCCTGGGCAACCCACGAGGCAAGGATGCGCAGCCCTTCGTATGAGCGGGTGCCGGGTTCGGCGGTGAGGACCATGAGTCGCTGTCCATTTCCGTCGGGGTCATTCCAGGTGTCGCAATCGAGAATGAGCTCTCCGACGATCGGGTGCCGATAGTGCTTGGTGCCGTGGGCTTTACGACTGACCTGGTGGGCAGCCCACCTGGTGCGGAAGCCCCCGTCCTGGACGGCGAGCTCGCCGACAAGCACGGCCAGCTCGGGGTCTTCCGGGTCCTGCGCTCCTTCCATGCGCAGCGCGCCGACAACGCTGCTCGCGTCGTGCTCCCATTCCGAGTGGAGGGCGCGAAAGGTAGGGTCGGTGAAGAGCAGGCGCACGTAGTTGCGATGGTGTGCAGGAATCCGTGCGAAGTCGATGTAGAGGGCTGCGGCGAGGGCGTTCCAAGCGAGAATGTCAAAATGCCGGCCGAACACGATGGCCGGAGTCTCGGTCAGCTGGTCCAGCAGCCGCCGCATTGGCGGTCGAAGTTTCTGTACTGGGCGTCGTCGTGGCCGGGTCGGGGTCTTGCCCACGAGCTCATACAGGTAGGTCTGCTGGTCAGCATCGAGGCGCAGCGCGCTGGCGAGGCTGACAAGCACCGAGACAGATGCTCGAACGCGGCCCTGCTCGAGCCGGGTGAGGTAGTCGACGCTGATCGCAGCGAGCCGGGCGACCTCTTCGCGTCGCAGTCCGGCAACCTTGCGAGGAGACTCCCCGCTGGCTAGGCCGACCTCCTGAGGCTTCAGCTGAGCACGACGGGCTTTGAGGAAGTCGCCCAGTTCCTGTGCGTGGTTCGGCGCGATCACAACTTCAGCGTAGGTCCGTCCTCCGCATGCTGTGAGGGGGCAGGTTTCTTCCCTGGATGCGGTGTTCCTGGGCAAAGACCCACCTCTTTTGCGCGCCTGGCATCTCCGTCAACGTGGTTCACGTGCTCCGGGCACCGTAAGCAATTCGGGCCGAGTCATGGGCCACGTCGGGCACAGAAATCGGAGAGGCATGAGATGAAGACCAACGTGACGTTCGACAGTGCGGGGCTAAGCATCGCCGCGCACCTGTACACGCCTGGCGATGACCGCTCGGGTCCCTGGCCGGCGATCGTGGTCGGTGGCCCCGGCAGCAGCGTCAAGGAGCAGGCCGCCGGCCTCTACGCGCATCGTCTGGCCGAGCAGGGCTTCGTCGCTCTGGCCTTAGACCCCGCCTACCAGGGCGAGAGCGAAGGTGAGCCGCGCGGTCTCGAGGACCCCGCACATAGGGTCGAGGACCTCAAGGCTGCCGTCTCGTTCCTGACCACACGGGACGAGATCGACACCGACCAGATCGGCATGCTGGGCATCTGCGCCTCAGGCGGATATGCGCTCACAGCAACTGCGACCGATCACCGCATCAAGGCCGTCGGGACCGTCAGCGCGGTTGACATTGCCCGACAGTTCCGCAATGGCGCGGATGGGGCTCAGGACCCGGCCGTCTTCCAGGGCATGCTCGATGATGCCGCCGCGGCCCGTAGCGCTGAAGCCCGCGGCGACGGCATCCGGACCTTCAAGATCTTCCCCGACACCGCCGAGGAGGCCCTCGCCCAGGGCCAGCACGTCTTCGAAGGGTTCGAGTACTACAGCACCGCCCGAGCCCAACATCCTCGCTCGGCCAAGTCCCTCACCTGGTCAAGCGTCGACCACATGGCGTTCTTCGACGCCTTCCGCTTCGTCGATCTGATCAATCGTCCCTTGCACATGAACGTGGGGCGCGAGGCCGTCACTTCCTGGATGAGCATCGAGGCGTTTCAGACCGCGCACGGGCCGAAGGAACTGCACTGGATCGAGGGGGCTAGCCACACCGACCTTTACGACAAGGAGGAGTACGTCACTCCGGTCATCGCAAAGCTGGCCCAGTTCTACGGGGCGAACCTCCCCGTACTTGCTGTGGCCTAGAGAGAGGCGAGTTCATGCGTTACAAGGTGTTAGGCAAGACCGGAGTACGGCTTTCGGAGGTCGCGCTCGGCACCATGACCTTCGGTGACGATTGGGGATGGGGAGCCCCTCCCGAGGTGAGCGCCAAGATGTTCGACCTGTTCGCTGAGGCAGGCGGCAACGTCATCGACACCGCCGACGTCTACACGAACGGGACATCGGAAGCCCTCCTCGGCGAGCTGCTCAAGGGTCGGCGAGACCGGTTCGTCCTCGGCACCAAATTTACAAACCAAACCGACCTAAGCGATCCGAACAGTGCGGGAAATCACCGCAAGAAGATCATCGCCTCGCTGGAAGCGAGCCTCCGCCGACTGCAAACGGATCGGATCGATCTGTACTGGGTGCACGCCCGGGACCTCCTGACGGGTACCGAGGAGCTGATGCGAGCCTTGGATGACCAGGTCCGCCTCGGCAAGATCCTCTACCCGGCTGTCTCGGACTGGTCTGCGTGGGAGATTGCCGAATCCAATACCGCCGCTCGGTTGCATGACTGGTCACCGTTCGCCGCGGTGCAGTTGCGGTACAACCTGCTCGACCGTTCCCCTGAGCGGGAACTGCTCCCGATGGCCGACGCGTTCGACCTGCCGGTGTTCGCCTGGGGCCCGCTTGCCGAGGGTCGGATCACCGGCAAATACCTCAGCGGCGAGACGGGCCGAGTGACCGAGGCTGCACGCCGCTACACCCGTGTCGGCAGCGACGACATCGTCCGCGAGGTCGTTGCCGTTTCTGAAGAGATCGGCGCCTCAGCCGCGCAAGTGGCCATTTCCTGGGTGCGGCAGCAGCCCGGCCCCATCATCCCGTTGCTCGCGGCCCGCACCGAGGACCAATTCCGCGACAATCTCGGCGCCATCGACGTGCAGCTCAGCTGCGAGCACGTGGATCGCCTCGATGCACTCAGCCGGCCCGCGCTCGGGTTTCCCGCGGATGTCATGGGGGAGGCCTCCGTTGTCGCCGGGGTCTACGGCACTCAGCTAGCCGACATCGACGAACCGCGCGCGGAGGCCGTGCGTCGCCACACGACAGGCATCTAGCTAGGCGGCCGAAGATAGGCGTTCTCACCGAACTCCGCCGTGAGACCTTTCGCCTCCAGATCTCGGTAGGCCTTCAGCACGGTGTTCGGGTTGATGGCCGGCGAGGCGACCACGCCCCGGACCCCGGGAAGCTGGTCGCCTCGCTTGAGGTAGCCGAGCCGTAGCGCGCGCTCGACCTGATGAGCGAGCTGCAGGCAGGTCGGCACGCCGAAGGCGCTCTCGAGCCGGAACTCGATCGGAGGCGAGAGCGCGGATGCGCACCTCGGTCCTCGGGGGCTACCCCTGGCGGTGGTGCGGCTCGGCCCGGGGGGCCGTGAGCGCGCTTTCGATGTCCGGGAAGCTGCGCAGCACGCCGATGAGCCCCGAGAGCTCTAGCACCCGCGCGACCCTCGAGGGCAGGGCGGCAAGGCGAAGCTCGCCTCCCGCCGCCTCGACGCGCAGGTGGGCGTGGGCGAGCACGGAGATCCCGCTCGAGTCGACGAAAGTGAGCCCCGAACAGTCGACGACGATGAGCGACGACGGGGACGCGGTTGCGGCCGCGTGCAGGCGATCTCGGAGCCAACCCGCCGCACTGATGTCCAGCTCGCCCACCGGCTGAAGAACGGCCACGCCTTCGACGCTCTTCTCCTCGAGGGAGAAGGCGACTTCGTCGTTCACTGCTCTCGTTCCTCCTCGGCGTTCGACAATCCATAAGGCCACGGTGTGGGTGGCTCACCGCTCATCTGGGCGGCAATCTGGGCGGCGTACCAGGTTCGGAAGCGTCGTAGCTCATCGCTCGTGGCGAGGGTAAGAAGCTCGCCACGTTCGCAGTAGCGGTCGGCCTCGACGAGCAGCGCCGTGAGTCGGGTGAGGGCTTCCCAGCCCTGGCGGGGGACCGACAGCTCGAGATCTACCGTGAGGCGTCCCGCTGCGACCGCAGCCTCCACCTGGCTCCGCATTGCGCCGCCCTCGCGAGCAAAGCGAGTGCGGACCTCCTCGGCGAGCGTGACAAGGCGGGCGGGCACTTCGGAGGCGCCGCGACGGGGGTCGTGCTCGGGCAGCAGATAGCGGAACTCGCGCAGCAGGGCGTCGTTGTGCTCTCGCGCGGAGAGGTACACGGCGACGGGCAGCCCGAGGATCCGCACCGGAACCAGCTCGAGGTCGGATAGTTGTTGGATCGGCGCGGCACGCTCGAGATCAGAGGGCGGGGGCCAGTCAGGAGGCTCCTGTCCGCGCTCGGTGCCGTCACCGACGCGCGCGAGGTCAGCGCTGGTCATCGGCAGGTCTCGCAGCACTGCCCAGACGCCCTTGCCGTTGGGAAAGCTCCGTACCCCCCAGCCATCCGCGAGGCCGTCCACGACGAGCAACCCACGCCCGGTCGAGGCACCGCTGGTGTAGTGGTTGATCACCGGCGGTGCGGGACTGCGGTCGAGCACCTCCATCACCACGCGGTCGAGATCTCGGCGCGCTGCCAACTGCACCGGCCCGCGGCCGTGCAGGACGACGTTCGTGACGAGCTCGGACAAGACCAGCTCGGCGGAGTCGAGGCCGTCGTCGCTCCAGCCGGCGAGCCGCTCGCGAAGCCAGCGCCTCGCCCGGGAGACGCCTTCTGGGACCGCGTCGACCTCGAGCTGGGCCGGGGTGCTCACCGAGGGGCCACGCTACCGGCCCGGGAAAGCCAGGTGAGGGATGCCTAGACGGCTTCGCCAGCTTTCGCGCAGCCACTGTCAGCGGAGCGGGACACCGACGAGCGCCGCCACCGCCACGACGCCAGCGACGAGCCACGCCACGTAGTCGCCGACATGACCCGAATGCAGCCGGTGCAGGCACTGAAGTGGGATGCGGAAGGTCGACCGGACGGCACCGGGAAGCGCGTCTCGAACAGGGGCGCCAAAGAGCGCCCCGAGTGCGAAGAGCGCGGCGAGAACCGTGGACGCGAAGCCGAGCAGGATCCCCTCGGCGGTCCAGCCCTCAAGCGCCGGCGGGCGGGCGAGCGCTGACGAGCCGCCGAGGGCGGCGCGTGCATAGCCGCTGGCGTCGACGAAGGCCGAGCCGGCGCGTGACGCCGCCGCCAGCACGCCTGGGAGCACCCCGAGGACGAACGAGCCGGCGAACAGCACCGAGATCGCCACGAACGCCGTCGCCGGTACGGGGTTGAGGCGCCCAGCGGGGCGTTGCTCGTCACCGGGGGAGCGTTCCTGGTCCTCGTCACTCATATCCGGCGGGTGGCCGAGTCCGAGGAAGACCCGGCCGGAAGCGCGAAGCACCGCGCCGCCGGTCAGCGCGGACACGAGGACGAAGAGCACCGGCACGAAGCCGTAGCCCGCCGCGCTTCCGGCGTGCTCGGAGATCGCCTTGCCGAGGCCGGTGCCGAACGGCGGCAACCCGGCGAGCGCCAGGCCGCCGAGAGCGAAGGCCACGCCGATGACGGGGGCGTCCCGCCCCTTCCCGAACAGTTCGAGCTCGTCTACGTTCCCGTACCGGTCGAGGAGGAGGCCGGCGAGAAGGAACAGGCCGGCCTTCACGCCTGCGTGGCCGGCTACATAGATGACGGCGCCTGCGGTGCCCGGGGAGTCGAGCAGGGCGAGCGCGGTGAGGAAGAGCCCGACGTGGGCGATCGTGGAGTAGGCGAGAAGACGCTTCAGATGGCGCTGGCCCCAGCACATGACCGCTCCCAGAACGCTCGTGACCACTCCGAGCACGAGGAAGGCACGCCGGGCGTTGCCGAGGGGAATGATCCCGGAGAACACCGTCCAGTAGACGCGCAGCACGGCGTAGATGCCGAGCGGCACCATCACTCCGGAAAAGAGCACGCAGACCGGGGCGGGCGCCACCGCATGCGCGTCGGCCAACCAGAAGTGAAACGGGACCACGGCCGCTTTTACGAGCAGGCCGGTGAGCACGAGCACGCAGGCCGCGACGACGAGCGCGTCAGGCCGGTGGCCCGCGAGAGCGCGCCCGATGAGCGGGAGCCCGAGATCCCCCGTCCGGGCGTAGAGCAGCGCGATCCCCATCAGCGAGAAGTAGGCGCCGAGGCTGTTCACGATGCCGAAGCTGAGCCCACCGTGCAGTGCGGTCTCGTCTTCGACCACGAGCGCCGTCAGCGCGTACGCCGCCGCGCCCATCAGCTCGAAGAAGACGAACAGGTCGAACAGGTCGCCGGTGAAGGAAAAGCCTTCCATTCCGGCGAGGAAGAGCAGGATGAGGCAGTGGTAGTGCGCATCGACCGAGTCGAGGTAGCGCACCGAGAACAACAGCGAGCAGACCACCAGGCAGGCGGCGAGGAGGGCGATCCCCGCCCCGACCGGGTCGCTCTCGAGCAGGATGCCGACGCTGCGTCCGTGCACCGGCGTCCAGCGCGCCGCCCAGGTGACCACGCGTCCACTCGACGCGTGCATGAGCACGACGGCACTGATCGCCACCACGGCGCTCGCCGTCGTGATCGCGATCCAGTCGGCGACGAGACGGGGAGCCCGGGGGCCGACCACGATCAGGATGCAGGCCGCGGCGATGGGCAGCGCGACGGCGATCGGCGGGAGCTGGTTCATTTGGCGCTGCTCAGCCCTCGAGCTCGTTCAGCTCGTCGGGATCGACCGTCCCGCGGCGCTTGGCGATCTGCACCGCGATGGCGAGCAGGAGGGCGGTGACCGTGGCCGACACGACCACGTCGGTGAGGGTGAGCGCCTGCACGAGGGGGTCGACGACGTTCCGCGTCGGCTTGCTGGCGGGCGAGCCGAAGACGGGAGGGCTCGCGCCCCACTGAAACCCCACGGCAAGCAGCAGCACGTAGGTGCCGGATTGGGCGACCGACA
>JAODBN010000159.1 GCA_025463965.1 Acidimicrobiaceae bacterium | reverse complement strand
GGCGCACGAGGTGGGCCGCTGAACCCGGCCCGCGCCCGAACCCGCTCAGCAGGCGCCGCTCGGACGTCGAGGCACCCCCGCCGGCGGGAGCGCCAGCGGGGCTCACGTGTAAATCCCGACCAGCACCAGCCCGAGGAAGATCGCACCGAGCAGCTGCAGCGGTCGGCTGGACAGTGCGAGGCGCTCGGGCGCTCCACCCTCGCCGTGCTGGAGGGCGAGCTCGAGCACGAGCACGGCGATTACGAACGGAACGACCGAGAGCCGGAAGACCAGATCGTCGGTGTCCGAGCGCCCCACGTCGAGCTGGCTCGCCCTCGAGAACGCCCACAGGCCGTAGCTCGTCACCGCCAGCGTGGCGGCGACGGTGCGGACGAAGCGGAGGTAGGTGTCGGAGTAGGCGTCGAGCACCCGGCGATGCGCCCCGCTGCGCTCCTGCAGCGTGGCGAGCTCGGCGCTGCGCTTTCCGGCCACGATGAGCAGCGCCCCCGAGGAGGCGACAGCCAGGAACCACGGCGACACGGGAAGGTGGACGGCCGCACCACCGGCGACTGCCCGCAGCACGAAACCCGAGGCCACGCAGGCGAGCTCCACGACCGGCACCTGCTTGAGCCAGAACGTGTAGGAGAGACTGATGACGACATAGGCGCCGACCACGCCCGCCAGCGACGCCGAGGAGTACGCCGCGGCGAGCCCGATCGAGGCGGCGAGCAACATGGCTCCGACTGCCAGCGCGAGGCCGACGGGGAGCTCGCCCGAGGCCACCGGGCGGGAGGACTTCTCGGGGTGCAAACGGTCCTGCGGCGCGTCGATCGCATCGTTGACGAGGTAGATCCCCGCCGATGCCGCCAGAAACAGGCCAGCCGCCACCACGCTTCTCCCGAGCACGGCGGATCGCCCGAGGTCGCCGGCGGCGGTGGGCACGGCGAGGACGAGCACGTTCTTCGGCCACTGGCGGGGACGGGCGGCACGAAGCAGCGCCCGTGCCGGTCCCCCCGCCCGTCGCGCCGGGGCGAGAGTCGGGCCGCCCGGCGTCACGAGCCGGTCCTCGAGGCGCGCCATCAGAGGCGATCAGCCGCCGCGGGCCGACATCGTGAAGAAGTCTCGTGACCACGCCGAGTCGAAATAGCGCGCGGGAGACGCCGACATGTTCGACAGCAGGTCGGTGCCGTTAGCGGTCGAGGCGAGTCCGTTGCCGGCAGGCTTGAAGGTCGCGAAGTTGACCCAGTCGGTGTTGATGTCGAGCTCCATCGCCCGAACTGCACCGGCCCTCGCCAGCAGGTTGGCGAGATCGGTGATGTTGAGCGCCGGGCCGGCCACGTAGACGAGCGCCCCGTTCGCGGTCACCCCGACTCCGGAGCGCCACACGTAGACCTGGTTGCCGAGGGTGAGGCCCCACTTCGTGGTGTCGTTGGCGTTCAGCGTCGGCGCGGGCTTCCCACCGTCGACGAGCAGCACCAGGTTTTGACGCACCGATGCCACCTGTGGGGTCATCCGGACGTCCCGCCCCCATTGGCCGACCGTGGCCGACCCGTTCTTGTAGATCACGAACGAGGCGCTCCCGGCGCGCAGCGGGGCGACGGTCTGGTGATCCGTGTAGTAGCCGCCCTGGGAGTCCTGGGTTCGAAAGCCCGCGTTGAAGGCGGCCACGAGCGAGCGAGCCGCGCCCGGTTGCACCGGTGCCGTCAGGGGCCACGGGCCACCGCCAGGGATGTAGCTGCCCGAGTAGAGCGAGGCCTTGAGCAGTTTGGTGTCCATCCAGGCGACACCGGCCACGTAGCTCGTGTGCACCGCGTCCGGCCGCAGGAAGGCTTCGTACACGGCGGGCACGCCGTGCACGAGACGGCCCACCGGGGCCCAGGTCCCCTCACCACGCAGCGCCGGAGCGGCAAAGGGCTGGATGGCCTTTGGAGCCGGCAGCACGGTGCTCTTGGCGACATGGGTCGTCCCGCTCGACTTGTCCGCGCCCTTGGCGTTCAGCGACGCGGCCGACGGCGCGCCCCCGACCTTGGGTGGGTGATGGGAGTACCAGGTGTTCTCCGCCCACACCACGATGCCGCCGCCGCCGTGGTCGCGGGCCCACTCGGCGAAGCGCCCGGACACGCTCACCCCAAAGGTCGGGTTGGTGAGCGCCGAGCCGAGCGAGTACCACACCGGGGTCAGCAGGACGAGGACGAGGAGCGCCCCGCTCGCGACGGGATGACGACCGAACCACCAGCGGCGCTGGAGGCGCCTGGCTCGGCGGCGGCGCCGGCGGTTCGGCCTCCGAGCCGGTGCCGGCGGGGAGCCGAGGGGCGGCCCTCCGGCGACAGAGCGCTGAGGACGGTCGGCGACAGAAGAGCGCGAGGACTCAGTCACGGGCCGAACGGGCGAGTCGTCTGCAGCTGGTCTTCCTTGCCACGGTGCTCCTCCCGCTTCTTTCCAGTTCAGGGTATCGCCGAGCCCTCGTCCTCTTCGGCGACGCGCCAACCAAGACCGAGGCGGCCTGGAGAGATCGTGGCCGGCCAAGCTGACGACCGCATGAACGGTTGGACCCGGCCTTGCGCTGCCGGTGGACCGACCGGCCACCTCCGCAATCGCCGGGAGGCGGATCGCTCAAACGTACTGGCCCGGCGTGTACCTGGGGGCTCGGGCGCCGGGCGGCCACCCATGAAGATGCAGCCTCACAACCCACGGGTTGTCGCGCTGGCTCAGGCGCTGCTCGTGCCGATCTGAGAGCAGGACGCGGTGCGGGTAGGGGCCGCGACGCGGCTGTGCGCTGGTGACTGGGCGCGCCGCTGCACGGAGAAGCGGCGCAGCCGGAGGCTGTTCGTGACGACGAAGAGGCTCGAGCCCGCCATGGCCAGGCCGGCGAGCATCGGGTTCAGCCGCCCGGCGGCGGCGAGGGGAAGGGCGGCGAGGTTGTACGCGAAGGCCCAGGCGAGGTTGCCTTTGATCACCGCGTGCGTGCGCCGGGCGAGACGGATCCCGTCGGCCGCCGCCGACAGCTCGCCGCCCACGAGGGACAAGTCGGCTGCCTCGATCGCCGCGTCGGTGCCCGTCCCCATGGCGACACCGAGGTCCGCCTGAGCGAGCGCCGCGGCGTCGTTGACCCCGTCTCCGACCATGGCCACGATGCGCCCCTCGGCCTGTAGCCGGCGGATGACGTCGAGCTTCTCGCCGGGCAGCACCTCGGCGATCACGTGCCGCTCGTCGAGGGCGATGCCGACGGCCGCAGCCACGGTCCGGGCCGCACGAAGGTTGTCGCCGGTGAGCAGTACGGGGTCGAGCCCGAGCGATGCCAGCTCCGAGATGGCCGCCCTCGACGAGGGCCTGAGCGTGTCCGAGACCACAAGGAGGCCACGGATCGCCCCGTCCCAACCGACCACGACAGCGGAGCGGCCCTCGGCCTCGGCGTGGGCCAGCGCCTCGGCCAGCTCCGGAGAGAGTGCGAGCGCGTACTCCTCAAAGAGCAGCGAGGCGCGCCCCACGACGACTGCGTGGCCCTCGACCAGTCCCTCGACACCGAGCCCCTCCCGGTTGGAGAACCCTTCCGGCTCGGGGAGCGCTCCGGCACGCTCCCGGGCGCCCGCCGCGATGGCTCGGGCAATGGGGTGCTCGGAGGCGGCCTCGAGCGCTCCAGCGATGCGGAGCACCGCATCGGGGTCCTCCCCGGGCGACGCGACCACTTCGACAAGGCTCATCCGGCCGGTCGTCACGGTGCCGGTCTTGTCGAGGACGACGGTGTCGATCCGCAGCGTCGACTCGAGGACCTCGGGTCCTTTGATGAGGATGCCGAGCTGGGCGCCGCGGCCGGTGCCGACCAGGAGCGCTGTCGGGGTGGCGAGCCCGAGCGCGCAGGGACACGCGACGACCAGCACGGCGACCGCAGCAGCGAACGCCTCGGTGTCCGGCTGCCCGGTGGCGAGCCACACCGCCAAGGTGACGAGCGCTATCGCGATCACCGCCGGGACGAACACGGCCGAGATCCGATCGGCCAGCCGCTGGACGTTCGCCTTGCCGCTCTGGGCGTCGTTGACCATTCGGGCGATGCGCGCAAGCTCGGTGTCCGAGCCGACCAGGACCGCCTCGACCACGAGGCGGCCCGAGGTGTTGATGGTCGCACCCATGACCTGGTCGCCCGGGCCGACGTCGACGGGGGCGCTCTCGCCGGTGAACGAGCTCGCGTCGATGCCGGATCGGCCGTCGACGACGATGCCGTCGGTGGCGATCTTCTCCCCCGGTCGCACCACGAAGCGGTCCCCGACAACGAGCGCCTCGATGGGAACTTGCGTCTCGCGACCGCCCTCGAGCACGGTCGCCTCCTTGGCGCCGAGCTGCGCGAGCGCCGCGAGCGCACCGCCGGAGCGGCGCTTGGCTCTTGCCTCGAGATACCGTCCGGCAAGGACGAACACGGGCACGCCCGCTGCGACCTCGAGGTAGATGGCGCCGGCTCCGTCGCGCGGGCTGGCGCCCAGGCTGAAGCCCATGCGCATGCCGAGCTGTCCGGCGGTCCCGAAGAACAGCGCATACAGCGACCACAAGAAGGCGGCGAGGACCCCGACCGAGACGAGGGTGTCCATGGTGGCAGTCCCATGGCGCGCGTTCGACGCTGCCGCGCGGTGGAACGGCCACGCCCCCCAGACGGCGACGGGCGCGGCGAGGACGAGCGAGATCCACTGCCAGGTGCGGAACTGAAAAGACGGCACCATCGCGAGCACCACGACCGGCGCGGCCAGCAGAGCGGAGATGACGGCCCGGTCGCGAAGAGCGCGCGTCTGGTCACCGGGCTCAGCGGCGATCCGCTCGCCGCCGGCACCGACCTGCTTCGGCGCGCTTGCTCGGTAGCCGGTGGCTTCCACCTGGGCGACGAGCGCCTCGACGGTGAGGGTGCCCGGGTAGAGCACGCGCGCCGTCTCGGTGGCGTAGTTGACCGATGCCTGCACGCCGTCAAGACGGTTCAGGCGCTTCTCGATTCGCGCCGCACAGGACGCGCAGGTCATCCCGCCGATGTCGAGGTCGACCTGCTCGAGGTCGGCCCGAGCGCCGACGGTGCTCACCCGGAGCCTCGAGCGGCCGGGCGGCGCGCCGCGATCACGAGCGGACGAGGCGGGCCACGGCTGCGGAGGCCTCCTTCACCTTCTCGTCGGCCTCGGCGCCCCCCGCCACGATGGCCTGGGCGACGCAGTGGCCGAGATGCTCTTCGATCAGCTCGAGGGCGACCGACTGAAGGGCGCGGGTCACCGCGGACACCTGGGTGACGACGTCGATGCAGTACTGGTCTTCGTCGACCATGCGCTGCAGGCCCCGGACCTGTCCCTCGATGCGGCGGAGCCGCTTTTGGTAGGCGTCCTTGTGGTCGCTGTAGCCCCGCTGATGGGGAGCCTCGGTGCTCTCCATCAGCTCGTGAGCTCGTAACCGGCCTCGTCCACCGCCGAACCAACTTGGGCCGCGTCGAGCGGGGAGTCGCTCGAGACCGTCACCTGGCCGGTGTTGAGGTCGACCGATACCGCGCCCACACCGTCCAGCTTGGCCAGCTCCGCGCTCACCGCTGCGACGCAGTGCTCACAGGTCATGCCCTTCACCACGTACTCGTTCGTGACGGTCACCCAAGCACCTCCGGCTCATCGCGGCCCTGCTGCGGGCTCCCCCGACGATACCCCCGGGAGGTACCGAGGCCGGCCGACTCGCAGGAGATCCGCGAATCGATTGGCGGGCGCCCCGCCGCGCCGGCCGGGACGACCCGCCGCTGGCCCGGGGCAAGAGGCACCGGCGCGACCGGCGCGCCCATCGAGGTTTGCGGGCCACGGGGCTGGGCATGCGAGCGATAGTCGCCGCCCGCACCGTCCTCTTCGGCGGGGTGCTCCGGCCGACGACGGGTCGGGTGTCATCGCAGTCCTGTCGGCCCCTGCGGCAGAAGGCGAGGAGTGAGCGTTGACCGCGGACAACGACGAACCACTTGATGGACGCAAGACTGCTCGCACTGCACTT
>JAODBN010000229.1 GCA_025463965.1 Acidimicrobiaceae bacterium | reverse complement strand
CGGGTGGACGCGCCTCGCCGCGTTGGTCCTCATGCTGCTCGGGGCGGTGCTGGTCCCGCTCGGCGCCGAGCTGACCTGGCGGGCCGGCTCCCAGCCAGGCGCGCACGCCCAACCCGAGGTGGCAGTGATCGAGCGCGCCGGTGACCGGGCGGCGCACGGCCACGACCCGTACCTCGCAAAGCCCCGCACCGTCGGGGTGTCGCCTTCGGGTGACAGCCACCGGATCGACGCGGACTCCTTCTTCCCCTACCTGCCAGGGATGGTGGCCTTCGGGGTGGCGAACACCCTCCGGATGCCCCCCGAGCTGCAGGACGCGCGCGTGGCGCTCGTGGTGTTCACGCTCCTTGTGGGGATCGGCGCACTGCTCGCCAGTGATGCGACCTTGTCCCGCCGGGGGAGGGTGCTCCAGTTCCTTGTGGTGCTGCCGTCCGGTGCGCTGCCGATGGTGACCGGTGGTGACGACCTGCCCGTGCTCGCCCTCATGCTCCTCGGCCTGGTGCTCGCCCAGCGCAGGAGACCGGTGGCGGCCGGCCTGGTGCTCGGCTGCGCGGGGGCGATGAAGTTCACCGCATGGCCGCTTCTGTTCCTGCTCGCTTTCGCCATCCGGGACCGCTATGGCGCCCGGGCCTGGAAGAGCTATGCCACGGCACTGGCCGTGGTCGTGCTGCCGGCGGTTGCCATCGGCATGGCGATCGGGCCCGCCTCGTTCGTCGAGAACGTGCTCCGTTTCCCGCTCGGGCTGGCCAAGATCAAGTCCCCGGCCGCCAGTCCGTTGCTCGGGCAGGTCTTCGTCACGGTGCTCCCGGGGCACAAGACGGTGATCACCGTGCTGCTGTTGGTGCTCGGTGGAGCGATCGCCGTGGCGGCGCTGGTGCGCTATCCGCCGAGCAGCCCGGCGTCAGCCGCGAGGTCCACCGCGTTCGTGCTGGTCCTGGCGACCGTGCTCGCGCCGGCGACGCGTTTTGGCTACCTCATGTACCCGGCCAACCTGCTCGTGTGGGCCTACGTGCTCGACGGGATGACGGTCGGCGCACCGGCCCCGAGCCGTGCTCGGCGCGCCGCGGAGGCGGCGGCGCGAGCCCTGGTCGCGACTCAGGTGCCGTCTTCCCTCTCGAACAGCCTCAGCTCGACCGCGCTCGTCGGGGTGGTCTCTCCTCGCCCGGCCAACGCCGGGGAGATCGACGGACTGACCGGGTCGACGACGACTCCCACCTCCCAGTAGAACCCGTCGGCGCCCGGCCGCTGCTCGATGACCTCGGTGCCCCGACCGTCGGCGGTGGCGTCGATCCCGAGCTTGGTCCAACCCTGCCGGGCGAGCTCGGCGGTGTAGAAGGCGACCACGGCCTTCGGCTGTGCCGCCACCGACATCGAGACGTTGCAGTCGTAGAGGTCGATTCCGCCTGTGCACGCGCTCGCGGTGCGATGGGCCCCGGCGGGGACCGCGAGGTTCCCGACCACGTCGTTCGGTGGCGTGCCTTCCGAGATGATCGGCGAGAGCACCGAGCGCGCCGGCACGGCGCCGAGCGAGATGCCAGGAATCTTGCGCCCGGCCGGAGTCGTTCCTCCGGACCCCGACCCGAGCACGGCGAGCAGCGCCCCGCCGATGCTGACCACGGCTACCACCGCGACGACCACGAGGGCCGGGCCCAGACGCGGAGCGCTCTGGCGGGGCCCGAACGCGGGGCCCGCATCGCTTGAGCCGACCGGTCCGGGAGCCGCTTCGCCATCAGCTGAACCAGCCGCGGGCCGGGCTGGCGCCGGAGAATCGGTCAGCGGAGAGTCGGTGACCCCAGGATCGGTCGCGGGGAACTCCGGCACGAGGAGCTCGGGACCAGGCGCGGAGTGGGGGGCCCCGGAGCCACCGGTGGAGCTCAACGAGGCTCCCGGTCGGCGGGCGAGGGCTGCATCGGCCTAAAGCGTACCGGAGCAGGTGGCGGCGCCCCCGACGCCTCGGCGGTACCCTGAGGCATGGCACCGACCGACCCGTTCCCGAGGGCACTCACCCCGGCGGAACGGGCACGCGGCCGGGCCGCCGAGCCCACCGAGGCCGTCGAGCCGTTGCTCGAGGAGCTGGAACGACACCACCCTGGCGAGGACGTCTCGCTCGTTCGCGAGGCGCACGCGCTGGCGGTCAAGGCCCACGACGGCCAGAGCCGGCTGTCGGGAGAGGCCTATGTCACCCACTCCATCGCCGTGGCGATGATCATCGCCGAGCTCGGCCTCGACGCGACGAGCGCGGCGGCGGCGCTGCTGCACGACGTGGTGGAGGACACCGAGATCCCCCTCGAGGAGATCCACGAGCGCTTCGGCGCCACCGTGGCCGCGATCGTCGACGGGGTGACCAAGCTCGACCGGTTGAGCTTCTCTTCCAAGGAGGCCCAGCAGGCGGCGACGGTACGCAAGATGCTCGTCGCCATGGCCAAGGACTGGCGGGTCCTCGTGATCAAGCTGGCCGACCGCCTGCACAACATGCGGACGCTCTCGGCGATGCCGGAGTGGAAGCAGCAGCGGACCGCGCAGCAGACCCTCGACATCTACGCCCCGCTCGCACACCGGCTCGGTATCCAAGACGTCAAGTGGCAACTGGAAGACCTGGCGTTCCAGGCGCTGCACCCGAAGCGTTACGCAGAGATCGCCCAGATGGTGGCGACGCGCGCCCCACGGCGCGAGGTCGAGCTCACCCAGGTGGTGGAGCTGCTGCGCGGGCGCCTCGCCGCGCTTGGGATCGACGCCATGGTGACGGGCAGGCCGAAGCACCTGTGGTCCATCTACGAGAAGATGGTCGTGAGGGGAAAGGACTTCGACGAGATCTT
>JAODBN010000206.1 GCA_025463965.1 Acidimicrobiaceae bacterium | reverse complement strand
AGCAAGGCTGTCTGCGGTTTCAACATCCAAGTCCGCAACCTGGCCGCGCAGCAGGTGCCTGGACTGCTCTTCGGAGAACGTTTTGACTCGCCGCGCAGGTGGAGTCCGTAGCTGTTCGGTGACATCCTCCGGGAAGCGAAGACGCTCACGACTGGTGATCAGAAGTGGCACCGTCACACCCTTGGGAACAAGAGCGATCACGTCACTCGGATCATCGACCCCGTCGAAGATCAGGAGCCGGATGCTGCGGAGCCGCCCGGAAACGACAGCTCGAAACCTGGCCTCACAGTGCTCGTCTGACCAGGCACTCGTATCGTGTCCTTCGAGGCCGAGGACGCGGCGCAGGTCGTCTTCGAACAGACCGCGCCGACCCACGCGGATGATGCCGATGACTTTTTCGGGTCCGATCTGGCCAGCGAACTGCGTCGCGAGCGTCGTCTTACCTACCCCGGCGATACCCCAGAGCTGGAACACGCCGCCACCTCGCTGCACAAGGTCTCGGTAGGTGGCGTGCAGCCAGGCCAGGTCGTCATCGCGCGCGACCAGCAAGCTCGTCTCGGCAACTGGCGCAACCTCGGCGGCACGCTGTTGCTGATCCAGGTACTCGCGAATCCAGGTGGCGAGCTGCCTCGCATAGGCACCAGGGTTGTTCCGCATCGTGTCGTGAGGAACTGGATCTTTCAGGTCGACGGCCTCTCCCGCCCTTACGAAACGGTCCTTGGCGTTGGCGTCTTTGGAGAACACCGTCAGGCCGAAGACCTCACGGATCACGGCGGGGCGGCTGTATCTGGCCCTGCGGTCTGCCGTCACGTCAGGCGGCTCGTTCGCCTCGGCCGCTGCGACAACCGCAATGAGCAGCGCCCGAACATCCTCAAGCTCGACCTGCTTCTGATCACCACCGCCAGCACGCCTGACAGCTTCTTTGAGCGCCGGGAACGCGTCTCCGCGCCTGTCCAACCGGCCGAACATCGTCTTGCGCCACGTGTTCAGCTCGCCTTCGAGTGATGCCAGCTGGTCGGGTCCAGACTCCGTCACGCGCCACCCTCCCATCACAGTCGCTCACTGCTCACAACTTACTCATTCCATGCTCACGCCCGGACACGGGTTGGACGGATCCTCAGGGTGTCAGTGAAACACGGGTGCGCACCCCTCCTCCTCCACGAGAAGGGAACCCAGATAGCAATGATCCTCTCCCTCATCACCTTCGGCCTGGGCCTTGTTCTTGGTCTCGGCATCAAGGGCCTGCACACGTACAAGCGGTCCGACCGTCACGCCGCCTCTGAGATGAAGCGACGGATGGCAGCCGAGTACCAGGTCACCGAGCTGCAATCCCGGGTTAGCGAGCTGCACCGTCACATCAAGCAGCTGAAGGCGGAGGCTCGCTATCTCCGCGAGCTCCTCGCTTCCGACAACACCGCCCCTTAATTGCGCTCTGCCCGCCAGGGTTTCTTGTCGCATCTTCGGCTTGGCCCTGGCGGGTGCGCACCTCCGAAGAAATCCCTTTGCCTCTGGGCTGCGCATTGCCCAGTGTCCTTAGAGAGGACCCCACTCATGCCACGCACCCGCTACACCAAGATCGTTCACCAGGAGCAGCGCATTCAGCTCGCGCGTCAAGAGAAGGCGCTGTTCGCCCTCGCGCGGGAACTGCGCCGCGAGATCACCGAGCCTTCCCCGGCACCCATCACCGACAGTGGCAAACAACATCGTCATGCCCGCCTGGCGCAGAAGCACCGGCACACCACGGCGAAGCGCCAGGTCGCTACTGCCAGCACCGTCCAGACAGCATCGGTCCCAGTCAAGGTCGCGGCGTGATGTCCGCCTGGTCCCAGCCCGCCTCGGGCTGCGTCAACGAGGTCCGTCATTCCATCCAGTCAGATCGGAGGTACACCCCTATGTCCGTTTCACCAGCTACGCCGAAGGCTCGCCGGTTCGCTCGCGCATGCCTGTTCGCCGGTGCGGCGCTGATCTCGGCCGCCCTGTCCGCCTGTGGTGGCCTGTCCGCTGGCGGTGCCCTCGGTGCCGACCAGCGCATACTCGCCACCTGCGTCGCGGCGACACCGCCTGCGTCCCTGATCGAGATCGACGGCACCGGTTTTGCCACCGCGCCTGGTATCGAGGCCGAGCGCATGGCCGTGGTCGAGTCGGTGGTGCGCCAGACGGCTATCTGCTCGGGGCAACTGCGGGTCACCGTCTTCTCTTCGTCCAGCGTGGCTTCCACCCTCCTGTTCGACGGCTCGCTGCACCTGGACGGCGCGACGGACAACGCCCGGCTGCGACGAGTACCTCAGCTGGTCAGCAGCGTGATGGGGCAGATCCAGTCGGCGTATGGTCCGGCGATCAGCAAGCTGGACCAGAGCGACAGCGATCCCACGGGGCAGTACCGGCTGGCGGGTGAGTGGATCGCGCAACTCGGCAACCCGTACCACCTGCACCTCTATCTCCTGACCGATGGCTTCCAGACCACCGGAATCGACATGGATGCTCAGGACAAGCCGCTGAGCAGAAGTGCGGCCACCCAGCTCGCCGATACGGTCGTCGTGCCCCTGCTGCCTGGTAGCACGATCGTGGTGGCGGGACTCGGGCGAGTCGCTGGCAAGCCCCCGCACTCCGATCTCGTTGAGGGCATGGTCACTTTCTACTCCGAACTGTGCCGTCGCACTCAGGCGTCGAGCTGCACCACGGTGTCGGACTACGCCGCGGCGGGCCAGTGACGATCATGCCGACCTTCCGCAAGCTCCGATCTGGGTCACGCTTGCCCGCACTGGATAGCTGGACGGCGGAGGCAGATGCCATCTCCCTGCCCCGGCTGGATGAGATCGGCGGACATCCCAGACCGCCTACTGTCGGAGTGACGTACGGAGAGAAGGAGTACGACGCCCTTGCGGGTGAGCAGGAACTGGCGTGGCCGGCCGAGGGTGAACATGAGGCCCGTCCGTACCAGGTGAGGGCACGCGGCGTGGACCTCTTGGCGGAAGCGACCGAGTTCCTGCTGGTGGAGAGCGAGGCCGACGTACGTCAGGCTCATGCGGACCACCAGCTGGCGGTGCGGGTTCTCGGCCCTTACGTTCGTGGGGAGGCGTGGGCCAAGCTGCGGTACTGGATCTGCTGGCCGATCTTGTGGTGCGGGGATACCGCCGGGATCTGGTCGGCAGCGATCACCAATGGCGACATCCCGGCTATCGCGTTCGGGCAGGCGTGTGCTGCAGGACTTGCCGGTGCGTGCGCCGGGCTGGTCGGGTCGGAGCTGAAGCATCTGCGGATGGCTCAGGCGAGACACCGTGACCCGGAGACGCTCACCGGGGACGAACTTCGGTACCAGCGGCTGTTCACTGGTGCCGAGGGCGGAACCGGGATCGTCAAGGTGGTCGGGCTGTTGTCGCTGCTGGTGGCACTGCTGCTGGCTGGTGGCATCTTCACCCTGCGCATGAGCGTCGAGGGCACGGCCTCCGGCATCACCTTCGGACTGCTGGCACTCGGGACGGCCATCGGATCGTGCCTGCTCAGCTACTGCGCCGCCGACGAGGTCGCTGACGTGCTCGGCGCCCTGGATAGGCGTGCCAAGAAGGCCGGGAAACACCACCTGCGGCTGGCTCGATCTGTCGCCTTCAAGAAGCGGGCACGCAGCGAAGAGACGGCACGGTCCATCCATGAGGAATACCTCCTGCGCGGCCACGCCGCAGGCAAGCGGGTGGAGTCGCTGTCCTGGCGGGTACAGCGCCGCAACCCGCAGGTCTTCGGGCACGGCTTGCCACATGGCGAGGCAACCGGCGTCATTGGCAGGCGGACGCGCCGAGGAACGGTAGCGCCGTGAACCACTCCCGCGCGGTGATGCTGCGCACCACGCTCATGCGGAGCCGTCTACTCGGGAGCCGGGGCGCGCCGAGCGCACGGTCTGGTTCCGGCGAACTGGAGTACGCACTCGGTGATCCCGGGCGGCCGGCCCCGGTGCCGACACTGCTCATCGCGATCTTCGACGACTCCGGCTCAGTCACCAGCCCCGCGGGGACGGATCCGCTGTCCAACCGGTACGCCGAGGTGACGAAGGTCATCTCGGTCGTGGCCCGGAAAGGCTCGCCTCGCGAGCTGGGAGCAATCATCCACTTCGACACCCCCTCGTCCGGCGAGGCCGGCCCTGTGCCGATCACCCGAACTGGACTCGTGAAGCTGCGAGCCGGGCTACGTCCACCACCAGACGGCGCGGGGTCGAGTGAACTCGGCCCCAGCTTGCGACGTGCCGTCGAGATTGCCGAGGCGCATTCCGATTACGAGGCGACGCTCGTCGTGCTCTCGGATTTCCAGCTCTTCGACCCTGAACCGGCCGAGGTGCTGTCCGAGCTCTCCGCGTTCCCCGGCGAGGTGCACGCGGTCGTTCTCGGAAGGCACCTACCCGCGGGCGTGCTGAACGAGCGCATCACCGTGACGCCCATCGATCAGGACTCGCGTCCCGGTGCGGTAGCGCGGGCGCTTTTCTCAAGCCTGGTGACCCACCGCCCAGGCAGCCAGGTAAGCGGGAAGACCTGAACCTTCCCGCCTGACGCGTTGCCCATTCCACAACGCATTTTCTCGCTGCCCACGCATCAACGTGAAAGGCAGTACATAGAGAGACGGACATCGTCGGCTCGGCCGGATATTCGGGCGAGCATTCGGCCGAGCCGACGGTTTCCAAACGCTCGTATCAACCTCATAACTAAGATCTGATCCCGCAGCCGGTGGGCACGCCGCAGTAATCGGGATCGGAGAGGAGGAACCAACGAATGACA
>JAODBN010000202.1 GCA_025463965.1 Acidimicrobiaceae bacterium | reverse complement strand
CCGTCGTCTCGGGCGAGGAGGCCGACGTTTTCGCCGCTGCCTAGCCACCTGCCCTCGAGCGGGCAGAGCTCGCGCCGGAGCGCTATCTCGTCCGGGCGGCGTCCGCCGAGGGCCTCGCCGACGGGCTCGCCGAGGCAGGCGCCCCCCGGCCTGGCGTGCGGATCGAGGTCGACCCGCTGCGGATCTAAGGTCTTCTCGGCCGGTCACCTGCAGCGATGGCTCGCCGTTCAGTGTGAGAAGTGTGAACGACTGCTTTCAGCTGCTACCCTTTTGAGGTCGGACTTCTCCGACACGGCGGGTGTTCTATCCGCCCGTATCCCGTTCATGGGCTGCCGGACCGTCCGGCGCCGACCGCCAAATATGAAGGTTCGCATCACGCATGCCCGATAAGACGGCGACGATCGCCGAATACCGCCTCCACGAGACCGACACTGGCTCGCCTGAGGTGCAGGTCGCGATCCTGACCGAGCGGATCAATCACCTCACTGAGCACCTGCGTGCTCACAAGGGTGATCATCACACCCGGCGGGGCCTGATGAAGCTCATCGGCCGCCGCCGCCGCCTCCTCGACTACGTGAGAGCTAACGACGTCGGTCGCTACCGCGACCTCATCGCGAGGCTCGGCATCCGCCGCTAGGCGGGCGAACCATTCGGACCGCCGGTCTGGATGGGCAATTGCCGGGGGCGTCCGCCACCGGCCGAAATAGTGCGGCGAGGTTGAGCCGAAAGCCCGAATCCCGCACCGACCTGACCGGCGTCCAGAGCGTCAGTTGCCAGTCGCCGAGCCCCCGGACCATCTCGGGTGCCCGACCACTGGGATCTGGCCGAAGCAGGCGCCACGATCACCAAGGAGTGACATGGCTGAGGCCATCACCGTTACCGCCCCGATCAGTGGGACCGACCGGTCCCTGACCTTCGAGACGGGAAAGCTCGCGCTCCAGGCCGACGGGGCGGTTACCGCCCGAATCGGCAACACCGTCGTGCTCGTCACGGCGACCGCGAGCCGCAAGGTCCGCGAGGGACAGGACTTCTTCCCCCTCACCGTCGACGTCGAGGAGCGGATGTACGCCGTTGGCAAGGTGCCCGGCTCGTTCTTTCGTCGAGAGGGTCGCGCCACCGATGCAGCGATCCTCGTCGACCGCCTCATCGACCGGCCGCTGCGGCCCTCGTTCCCGGAGGGCTTCCGCAACGAGGTCCACGTCGTCGCCACCGTCTTCGGCGCCGACCAGGAGAACCCGCATGACGTCGTCGCGATCAACGGCGCCTCGGCGGCGCTGATGATCTCCGGCATCCCCTTCGAGGGGCCGATCGGCGCCGTACGCGTTGCCTATTCGACCGAAGGTCAGTGGATTCCGTACCCCACCTACGAAGAGGGCGATGCCACCACCTTCGAGCTCGTCGTCGCTGGCCGGGCGCTAAGCGAAGACCCCGACGCCGAGATTGCCATCATGATGGTCGAGGCGGGCGGGACCGAGCGGGCCTGGCAGTACTACGAAGAGGGCGCCCCGAAGGTGACCGAAGAGGTCATCGCCGGTGGGCTCGATGCCGCCAAGACCTGGATCCGCGAGTCGATCGAGCTCCAGCGCCGCCTCGTCGAGGCAGCTGGCGGTCGCAAGCCAACGATGCCCTACGAGCTGTTCTTCGACTACCAGGATGACGTCTACCAGCGCGTCGGCGAAGTCGGCACCGAGCTCGTCACCGTGGCAAACGCCATCACCACCAAGGCCGAGCGCGCCGCAGCGCTCGACGCCGCCACTATCCAGATCGTCGACCAGCTCGCAGCCGAGTTCGAGGGACGTGAGCGGGAGATCCGCGCTGCGGTCCGATCGCTCACGAAGAAGATCGTCCGGCGTCGTGTCGTCGAGGAGGGCGTCCGCATCGATGGCCGCTCCACGACCGAGCTCCGGCCGCTTCAGGCCGAGGTCGACCTGATCCCGACCGCGCACGGTTCGGGCTTCTTCCAGCGTGGCGACACCCAGGTGCTGAACTTCACCACGCTTGGCATGCCGCGGATGAACCAGCTCCTCGACACGCTCGACCCAGCCGAGCACAAGCGCTACATGCACCACTACAACATGCCGCCCTACTCGACCGGTGAGACCGGCTTCATGCGCGGTCCGAAGCGCCGGGAGATCGGTCACGGCCTGCTCGCCGAGCGTGCCCTGCTGCCGGTCGTCCCCTCTGAGGAGGAGTTCCCCTACACGCTCCGGCTTGTCTCCGAGGTGCTCTCCTCGAACGGCTCGACCTCGATGGCCTCGGTCTGTGGCTCCTCGCTGTCGCTGATGGACGCCGGCGTGCCGATCAAGGCTCCCGTCGGTGGCATCGCCATGGGTCTCATCTACGCCGAGGGCAAGTACACGACGCTGACCGACATCCTCGGAGCCGAGGACGCCTTCGGCGACATGGACTTCAAGGTCGCCGGGACGGCGGAGTTCGTCACGGCCCTCCAGCTCGACACGAAGATCGACGGGCTGCCCTCCGATGTGCTCGCCCAGGCGCTGACCCAGGCGCGCGATGCGCGGCTCATCATCTTGGGCGTCATGGCTGGCGCGATCAGCGAGCCGAGAGCCTCGGTGAAGGCGCACGCCCCGAAGATCACGAGCTTCGAGATTCCGATGGACAAGATCGGCGAGGTCATCGGCCCGAAGGGCAAGGTCATCAACGCCCTGCAACAGGAGACCGGTGCCGACATCGCCGTCGACGACGACGGCATGGTCGGTCGGGTGACGATCGGCGCCAAGGAGTCGGCGGCGGTCGACGAGGCCCGCCGCCGGATCGAGCTGATCATGGACCCGCCCACCGCTGAGGTTGGCGCCGTCTATCCCGGCAAGGTCGTGAACATCACCAAGTTCGGCGCCTTCGTCAACATCCTGCCCGGCCGCGATGGCCTGCTCCACATCTCCAAGCTCGGCGGTGGACGGCGCATCGATCGAGTCGAGGACGTGCTCGAGCTCGGCCAGCCCGTCGAGGTCGTCGTGAACGACATCGACCCGCAGGGCAAGATCTC
>JAODBN010000176.1 GCA_025463965.1 Acidimicrobiaceae bacterium | reverse complement strand
GCGCTCGCCTTGGAGCACGTGGATCTCCACCGAAGGCTGGTTGTCCTCCGCAGTCGTGAACACCTCGGAGCGCTTGGTCGGGATCGTCGTGTTCCGCTCGATGAGGCGGTGCATGATGCCGCCCTTGGTCTCGATGCCGAGGCTCAGGGGCGTCACGTCGAGAAGCAGGACGTCCTTGACCTCGCCCTTCAGCACCCCGGCCTGAATGGCGGCGCCGACGGCGACCACTTCGTCCGGGTTGACGCCCTTGTGGGGCTCCTGGCCCGAGAGCTTCTGAACGAGCTCC
The DNA here is from genome assembly GCA_025463965.1 of Acidimicrobiaceae bacterium. GTDB lineage: Bacteria > Actinomycetota > Acidimicrobiia > Acidimicrobiales > Bog-793 > JAODBN01. Next base: position 2,480 of record JAODBN010000176.1, on the reverse strand, counting down.
TGGATGGCCGGCATGCGGGTCGAGCCGCCCACCATGACGACGTGGTCGACGTCCGTCTTGGTGAGACCGGCGTCCTTGATCGCCTGCTCGAAGGGGCCGCGGCAGGCCTCGACGAGGTCCTCGGTGAGCTCCTGGAACTTCGCGCGGGTCAGCTTCAGGTCGAGGTGCTTGGGACCCTCGGATGTCGCGGTGATGAAGGGAAGGTTGATCGTGGTCTCCTGGACCGCCGAAAGTTCGATCTTCGCCTTCTCCGCCGCCTCCTTGAGGCGCTGGGTGGCCATTTTGTCGACCGCCAGGTCGACGCCTTCTGTGTCCTTGAAGCTCTTGACCATCCAGTCGATGACTCGCTGGTCCCAGTCGTCGCCTCCGAGGTGGGTGTTCCCGGCGGTTGCCTTGACCTCGAACACGCCCTCGCCGATCTCCAGCACCGAGACGTCGAAGGTTCCACCGCCGAGGTCGAAGACGAGCACCGTCTGGTCGGCACCTTCCTTGTCGAGCCCATAGGCGAGAGCGGCAGCGGTGGGTTCGTTGATGATCCGGAGCACCTCGAGCCCGGCCACCTGGCCCGCTTCCTTGGTAGCGGTCCGCTGGCTGTCGTCGAAGTACGCAGGCACGGTGATGACCGCCTGTGTGACGGTGTCACCCAGGAAGGCCTCGGCGTCCCGCTTCAGCTTCTGCAGGATCCGGGCGGAGATCTCCTGAGGCGTATACGCCTTGCCGTCGATGTCGAGGGTCCATCCGGTGCCCATGTGACGCTTCACCGAGCGGATCGTCCGCTCCGGGTTGGTGATCGCCTGCCGCTTGGCCACCTCACCGACGAGGACCTCGCCGGACTTCGCGAAGCCGACGATCGAAGGGGTCGTGCGACTACCTTCGGCGTTGGGGATGACCGTGGGCTCCCCGCCTTCCAACACGCTGACCACCGAGTTCGTGGTCCCGAGGTCGATGCCGACCGCCTTGGGCATGTCTTTCCTCCGCTCTCCTGCTTGTTCCGTCTCGTCCGGTGACGGCCTCCCACAGAGGAAGCCGGCACCCGTCAGATGCGAGTGTACAGAAGTTGAGCGCCTAGCTGTCAAGGAAGCTATTCGCCAGATTGGGGCCCCGAATTCATGACCACCGGCACAAGGGCGCCAGCTGGTAGTTCGGGGATGTGACAGGTGCACGGACGCGGACGCCGGTCGGCGCGACGCGACACGGGAGGGAGCAGGGTCCCGGTGGAGGCCCCGCTAGCTGGAGCGGGCGGGATGGGCCCGCATGCCGTCGCGGGTCACCAGTTCGTGCCAGTGGTGATCGCCGATTCGGCCGAGCGTCGCCAGCTGGCGCCGCTCGCGCGCCCGGAACGGCCGCCCGGAGCGCCCCACGAGAAGGGCGAGTCCCGAGAACTCGAGCGACGCCCAGGCGACGTCGTTCGCCGAAGACGCCCCGCCCGGACCGGGCGCCGCCGAGCGAGTGCCGGTCACGAACGCCTCCAGCCAGGGAGCGGGAGGTGCCTCTGCGGAGGTCTGGAGCACGACGGGACCTTCGGGGTCGACGACGGCCGCCCACTCCCCGCCGAAGGCAGCTCCCACACCGGCCACGAGCGAGCAGAACAGTGAGCCAACGCTGCGCTCGCGCAACAGGTCTGCGCCGATCTCCAGCGGGTCGATCAAGGGATGGGGCAGCCCTGCGACGACCGGGCGAACGTCTTCCACGTCGACCGCGTCGAGCTCTGCCACTTTGGCCAGCATGAGTGGGATCAGCTCCTCGCTCGGCAGGTCCACCGTCAGCTCGTCGATCACGCGGCCCTCGCCGCGCTCGAGGATGTCGATACCGGTGAGGTCGCCGCCGACGGCACCGATCCGGCCCGCAACCGAGCCGAGCGCGCCCGGTCGGTCGGCGAGCCAGACGCGCATCACGAAGCTGGCCATGGCCCCAACCCTATGCAGCTGCCGTGAACGGACGGTTGCATCCTCACGACGGGGGTGTGTCGCGCCGCTTGGCCGGCCCGTTGTGCTCGCGGCGAGCCGCGCCGAAGCTGGGGCGAGAGCGGCGTCCTGAGCAGCGCTTGGCTTGGTCTTGCCAGGGGCCAGAGGCCCGGGGACTGACAGCGAGGGCGTTCGGGCGCCAGCGCCCGCTTCCCGGCCGGACGGCCGCGGGGCCACTCCCATTCGCAGGCGGAGCTTGCCTTCCGGGCCGGGGACGAGGCGATAGCCTGCCTTCCGATGCCGACCCTGGTCCTGCTCCGACACGGCCGGAGTGCGTGGAACGCGCTCAACTTGTTCACCGGATGGGTCGATGTCGACCTCGACGAGGTTGGCGAGAGCGAGGCGCAGGTCGCCGGCGGCCTGATCGCCGTCGAGCGAGACCTCGTTGTCGATGTGGTCCACACCTCCGTACTCACCCGCGCCGTCCGCACCGCAAACCTCGCCCTCGAAGCCGCCGGCCGCAGCTTCATCCCCGTCCGTCGGCACTGGCGGCTGAACGAGCGCCACTACGGAGCC
>JAODBN010000133.1 GCA_025463965.1 Acidimicrobiaceae bacterium | reverse complement strand
TCTCGACCCGCGCGAGTGGCCTGGCCTCGCTCGGGAGGCCTTGGCCTTCGTCCGGCTCCCGGCCCGGGGAGCCACCGGGCGGTAGGCAAGCGCGCAGTCAACGCCTTGTCGAGGGAATCGACTCTTGCGAGGAGTTCGACGCCGGGGGCGTCGCTGGCGCTCATCAGAGGCCGAATCGCTCGAGGCTCCTCAGCTCTCGCGGCCAAGGAGACGGACCTTCATCCGGTGATGCCGTCGAGCTCTGCAAGCTCGTCCGCCGGAAGCCGCAGGCCAGCGCCGGCGACGTTCTCCCGAAGATGCTGGACCGACGAGGTGCCCGGGATGAGCAGGATGTTCGAGGAGCGCTGCAGGAGCCACGCCAGTGCCACGGCCATCGGTGTCGTGTCGAGGCGCCTGGCAACCGATCCGAGCGCGTCCGATTGCAGCGGCGAGAAGCCACCGAGGGGGAAGTAGGGCACGTACGCGACCCCCTGTGCGGCGAGCGAGTCGATCAGCTCGTCGTCTGCCCGGTGGGCGACGTTGTAGAAGTTCTGGACGCACACGACGGGCGCTATCGCCTGTGCCTCGGCGATCTGCCCAGCGGTGACGGTGCTCACTCCGAGATGCTTGATCAGCCCTTCCTGCTGCAGCTGCGCGAGCGCACCGAATGGCTCGGCGATCGAGCCGGGAGTCGGGCTGTCGAAACCCCCTACCCGTAGGTTCACGACGTCGAGAGCGTCGAGCCCGAGGTGGTCCAGGTTGTCGTGCACGGCCTGGCGAAGCTGCTCGGGAGCCCGCGCCTGTGGCCAGCCACCTTCGGCGTCTCGGAGCGCCCCGACTTTCGTGACGATGTGCAGGGAGTCGGGGTAGGGGTGCAGCGCCTCTTTGATGATCTCGTTGGTGACGTACGGGCCGTAGTAGTCGCTCGTGTCGATGTGCGTGATGCCGAGCTCCGCCGCCTCGCGCAAGACCGCTAGGGCGCCGTCTCGGTCCGCGGGCGGCCCGAAGACGTGGGGGCCAGCCAACTGCATCGCGCCGTACCCCATGCGCGTCACCGTCAGACCCTCGGCCATGGTGAAGGTCCCGCCGGGAAGTGTCCCTGTTGCCATCCGAATGTTCTCCTCCTCCGCCAGGCGACAGACGGTCGCCGGAAGTCGCAACCGCGTCAGCCCGTGATCGCCCCCATACTGCGACAATTAGCGACAGACCCGCAGAGACCTTGCGCAGCGACAGGGCCAGCCTGGCAAATGATCGACGCCCGTCGCCAGCGATGCGCTCGCCGCAGGCCCGAGGTTGACCCACCGCGGCGCCCGCTGGATCCGGGTAGCTGCTCGAGCACCGCTAAGAGAAGTGAGTCGTGGGCCGCGCCAGCAACGTCCCATCGAGGATCACGTCGACCTTCTCGTTGTAGAAGGCGACGAGACCGGCGATCGGCGACAGCTGACGCGTCGGGAAGTCGTAGCACCAGGCAAGGTCGGGATGGGTCTTGTCCCCGATGCGGACGGACCAGTAGCGGCTGGTCTTGCCCTTGTACGGACACGAAGAGACCGTGTCGCTCGGGAAGAGGTGCTCGAAGTTCACCTCCGTACGGTTGATGTAGTACCGGGTCGGCAGGCCGGTCTCGAACACCATGACCGGCGACGCTGACTCAGCGAGGACAGCGCCGTCGAGCTCGACGCGGACGTGGCGAGTGGAGCGCAGCGCGTCCACCCGTGCATACGGATTGCGGGGGTGGACGAAGACCTCCTCGTCCTCCTCGATCCAAGAATCGAGGGCCTCCCAGTCGAAGCGGACCGTGCCGGCGAGCCCGGGCAGCGAATCGTCCGCGTAGAGCCGCGCCGAGCTCGGCCGGGACACCTCGCCGACCCTTACACCTTGTAGGTGGGCTGTTCCCCGCCGGAGCCGTTCGCTCTTGTGCTCGTCGACGAGAACGTCGCGGTTCACGTCATCGATCGGGACGTAGTACTGCGGGTACATCGGCACTTCCCACACATAGCGCGCCCGAGTCGTGTCGAGCACCACCTCGTTGGCCAGGACCGCCCGTATGCGCCGCGGGACCGGTTCGATGTGATCGACCGGGACGATCATGTGCGGATAGTCAGCCATCGGCTCCCCCATCGCTGGCGCGGGGACGAGGTCTCGCCTCGGTGGCATCCACAGTACGGGGAGACAAGCCGATCGACGGCCGCCCTCGGTGAGCGTCAGCTCCCTTGCGATTCCTCGCTGCCTTGCGTCGACGGCAGCCCTCCACCTCGGCGCGAGAACGGCCGGTTGAGAGATGGTCCTTCGGCCGCGGACGGTGCTTGGAGCGCGAGGCGCTCTTCGGCCTCCGCCCAGCGATACGAGGAGCCCCGAGCCGGCTCGTAGTAGCGGAGCTCGACCTGGCGGGCGATCGCCTGACGCATTCCCCAACGGTCGGCGTCGATGGCTCCGAGCGCCCGCGCTTGGACGAAGGCGTTTCCGATCGCGGCTGCCTCCACGGGCCCGGCGACGACGGGAAGCCCGCAGGCATCCGCGGTCAGCTGGCACAGGAGCCCGTTCCGGGCCCCACCGCCGACGAGATGGACAACCTGCGGTTGAGTCCCAGCCAGTTCACCTGCGAGCAGCACCGCCCTTCGGTACGCGAGAGCGAGGCTGTCGAAGATGGCCCGCGCGAACTGAGCCGCGCTCTGAGGGACCGGCTCGGCCGAGCTCGCACACGCCTCGGCGATGCGCGCCGGCATGTCACCTGGAGCAAGGTAGCGCGGGTCGTCTGGATCGAAGATCGTCCGTAGTTCGGCCTCGGCGCTCGCCGCGGCAGTGACCTCCTCGAAGGCGAGGTCTTTCCCCGAGAGCGACCACGTCCTCAAGGACTGCTGAAGCAGCCACAGTCCCATGACGTTGTGCAGGAACCGCACCGTCGAGTCGATCCCTCGTTCGTTCGTGAACTTGGCGAGCCGGCTCGCCTCGGAGATCACCGGCCGCTCGAGCTCGACGCCGACGAGCGACGACGTGCCCGCGGAGATGTAGGCGAATCTCGGGTCCTTCGCCGGGGTGCCCGCGACCGCCGAAGCGGTGTCGTGCGAACCGACGGCAAGGACCTGCGGGGAACGGCCGAACCCGAGCTCGCGGGCGGTGTCGGGACGCAGAACGCCGATGCGGTCGCCGGGGCGGCGTAGCGGTGGGAAGAGCGCAGGATCGATGCCGACCAACGACATAAGGGAGCGGTCCCAGTCTGACCCGTCGAGATCGAGCAGGCCGGTGGTCGAGGCGTTGGTCTCCTCGCTCCCGAGGACCCCGGTGAGCCAGTACGCGAGGAGATCGGGCACCAGGAGCAACGTCCGGGCGGCCGAATAGTCTGCATCTTCCCGGGCCGCCAGCAGTTGGAAGACGGTGTTGAACGCTTGACGGGCAATGCCCGTGCGTCGGTAGAGCGCGCCATCGCCGATGAGGTGGTCGATCATCGCCGGGATGCCACGGGTCCTCGCGTCTCGATAGCAGACCGGATTCGACAGCAGCCGTCCTGCCTCGTCCAACAGCCCGTAGTCGACACCCCATCCGTCGATGCCGACCGAGTCGAGCGTTCCACCGTGCGCGGCATCGGCGAGACCGTCGAGCATGCTCCGATAGAGGCCAAGCGCGTCCCAGCACAGGCGTTCTCCGGCTCGCTGCGGACCGTTCCAAAATCGCGCCACCTCCTCGAGCTCGAGGCGGTGCTCGTCGATGGTGACGGCGAGCACGCGCCCGCTCGAAGCGCCGAGATCGACGGCAGCGACCCTTGCCGGGCTCACTGGCCATCCCCAGTCACGACGACGTAGCCGATCGCGAGACGCGCGGCGACGATGACCGAAGCGAGGGGCAACAGCAGGGCGAGCGGAACGAACCTCGGGGCGTGGAAGGACACGACCGCTCCGAGGCCTGCCCCGGCCACAAGGGCGATCAGGACAGCCACGCCGCGTCCCGCGCCCCTGAGCCGGCGCGTGGTTGCGAAGGCGGCGACCACCGTCGTCAGCGTGCCGGTG
>JAODBN010000086.1 GCA_025463965.1 Acidimicrobiaceae bacterium | reverse complement strand
CCGACACCATCCTCGACGAGATGCTGCGCGACCCCTCCTACCGCCGCCTGGTCGCCCTGCGCGGGGACATCCAGGAGGTCATGCTCGGCTACTCGGACTCCTCCAAGTTCGGCGGCATCACCACCTCGCAGTGGGAGATCCACCGTGCCCAGCGCCGACTGCGCGACGTCGCCCACCGCTACGGCATCCGGCTGCGGCTGTTCCACGGCCGCGGCGGCACCGTCGGCCGCGGCGGCGGCCCCTCGCACGAGGCGATCCTGGCCCAGCCGTACGGCACCCTGGAGGGCGAGATCAAGGTCACCGAGCAGGGCGAGGTGATCTCCGACAAGTACCTGATCCCGGCCCTGGCCAGGGAGAACCTCGAGCTCACGGTCTCCGCCACGCTCGAGGCCAGCGCCCTGCACACCGCGCCGCGGCAGTCCCCCGAGGCGCTCGCCCGCTGGGACGCCACCATGGACACCGTCTCCGACGGCGCCCACACCGCCTACCGGCGCCTGGTCGAGGACCCGGACCTGCCGGCGTACTTCTTCGCCGCCACCCCGGTCGACCAGCTCGCCTCGCTGCACCTCGGCTCCCGGCCCAGCCGCCGTCCCGACAGCGGTGCCGGCCTGGACGGCCTGCGGGCCATCCCGTGGGTGTTCGGCTGGACCCAGTCGCGCCAGATCGTCCCGGGATGGTTCGGGGTGGGGGCGGGCCTCGATGCCGCCCGAGCAGACGGGCGCTCCGAGGTCCTCGTGGAGATGTACCGGCGGTGGCCGTTCTTTCGCACGTTCATGGCAAATGTCGAGATGACCCTTGTGAAGACCGACCTCTCGGTCACCCGCCGCTACGTGCACGCGCTCGTCGACCCGAGCTTGCACCACCTCTACGGCGAAGTCGAGGCCGAGCGAGACCGGGCACTCACCGGGACGTTGTGGCTCACCGGCGAGAGCGTGCTGCTCGAGCAGCGGCCGCTTTTGCGCCGCACGCTCGAGGTGCGCGACGACTACCTACGCCCGATGCACCTGTTGCAGGTGGAGCTTCTGGCACGCCGGCGCGAGCAGTCCTCGCCCGATCCCGAGCTGCAGCGCGCCCTTCTTCTGACGGTGAACAGCATCGCAGCTGGGCTGCGCAACACGGGCTGAGCGGCTCCCCGGCCGAAGGTGGCGCGGCCCGCGCCGGAGCGCGACGGCCTTGTCGGTCAGGCGCGCTCGGGGGTCCCGACCGCCGGCGGGCGCGGCGCGGGGATCGGCATGGTGTGCGAGAGCCAGGCGTCGGGGTCAGCCGCGAGCCGCCGGACGTTCGGGGGAAGCTTGCCGCTCGCCACATCCGCCAGGCTCGTGTGCTCGAGCACAGCCCGAAGCGCGGCGCGCACGGCGATCCACACCTCCTGCAGGTGCTTGGCGGCTCCCTCGTAGGCGGTCGTCTCGGGCCGCTCTCCTCGGACCTCGGCGAGCGGGCCGTCGATCGCCCGGATCACGTCGGCGACCGAGATCTGCGAGGCCGGCCGGGCAAGGCGGTAGCCGCCCTCAGCGCCGCGCTGGCTGGCCACCACCCCGGCGCGCCGCAGCTCGGCGAGGATTCCCTCGAGGAATTTCGCCGGGAGCCCCTGGCGCTGGGCGAGGGTAGCCCCCGCCACCGGGCCCCCGCCCTCGGCCGCCAGAGCGACGAGGGCGCGAACCGCGTAGTCGACCTTTGCCGAGATGTGCACGTCAGGATTCTGCCATCCCCAGCCAGCGCGGATTGGCACCCCGGGGGCTCGCTGGCAGAGAACGCCCTTAGAGGTCGCTCGCCCAGTAGTTGGGAGCGTCGATCACGCCCGTGAGGTCGTGGGGATGGCTCTCGCGCATCGAAGTCGGGCTCACCCGCACGAAGCGGGCTCGGTCGTGCAGTTGGGCGATCGTGCGGGTGCCGCAGTAGCCCATCGCCTGACGCAGTCCGCCGACGAGCTGGTGGACGACCTCGCCGAGTGGGCCGCGGTAGGCAACGTTGCCCTCCACCCCCTCGGGGACCACCTTCTCGGGCACCGACACAGACTCTTGGGCGTAGCGGTCCTTCGAGTAGGAGCGCACCGACATGGCGCCCAGGCTGCCCATGCCTCGGTAGCGCTTCATCGGGCGGTTGCCGATCATCGTGAGCTCTCCCGGGCTCTCCTCCACGCCGGCGAGGAGGCTGCCGAGCATGACGGCGTGGCCACCGGCCCCGATGGCCTTGGCGATGTCCCCCGAGAAGCGGATACCGCCGTCGGCGAGGATGCCGACGCCGTGGCGGCGGGCCTCCGCTGCGCATTCGGCGATGGCGCTCCACTGGGGATAGCCGACACCGGTGACCACCCTGGTCGTGCAGATGGAGCCCGGCCCCACCCCGACCTTGACGACGTCCGCGCCCGCCTCGGCAAGTGCCGCGGTGCCCTCGCGGGTGACCACGTTGCCGGCGATCAGCACACCGCGCGGCCACTGCTCACGAATCTCCGCCACGGTGTCGAGCACCCGACGCTGGTGGCCGTGGGCCACGTCGACACAGATCACGTCGACCTCGGCCTCGATGAGGGCCTTGGCGCGAGCGAGTGCCTCGTCGCCGACCCCGATGGCCGCGCCCACCCGTAGGCGGCCGTCACCGTCCTTGCAGGCCAGCGGGTAGTTCTCCTGCTTGGTGATGTCCTTCACCGTGATCAGCCCGCGCAGGCGCCCCTCGCGGTCGACGATCGGGAGCTTCTCGACCTTGGCACCCTGGAGCAGGCGCCGTGCCTGGGCGAGGTCGGTGCCGATCGGAGCAGTGAGGATCGGCTGGGGGGTCATCACCTCACGCACCGCCACCGACGGGTCCTCGTGGAAGCGAAGGTCCCGGTTCGTGACGATGCCGACCAGGTGGTCCTGGTCGTCGACGACGGGGACCCCGGAGATGTGGAAGCGGGCCATCAGCTCGAGGGCCTCGCCGACGGGCCGGTCGGGGAGGATCTTGACCGGGTTCAGCACCATCCCGGCCTCGGACCGCTTCACCCGGTCGACCTCTTCGCCCTGGCGGTCCACGGACATGTTGCGGTGGATGACGCCCAGGCCGCCGAGGCGGGCGAGTGCGACGGCGAGACGGGACTCGGTCACCGTGTCCATCGCGGCGGACACGAGCGGAATGTTCAGCTCGAGGCGGTCGCAAAGACGAGTGGTGGTGTCGACCTCGGGGGGCAGCACCTCGGAGTCCCGGGGCACGAGGAGCACGTCGTCGAAGGTGAGGGCTACTCCGTCGTGGCCCTGCGGTCCGCTCAGCTCCATGCGTTCAGCCCCATTGCCGTCAGCCGCATTGCCCGGTGCACTCCCATCGTGTCGCATCCCTGCTCGCTCTGGCACCCAGCCTACTGGGACGGACAGCGTGAGCAGAGATGCGGCACGACGTGCTCAGTGCAGGCCGAGGGCCGCCGAGCAGACCGGCCACGGCCCCCAGCCGCGGCTCGCCTCGAGCATGGCGGCAGCGTGGTCCTGGACGGCGGGGGGCGCCTGGCTGGGCACCCCCGAGAAGCCGATGCTCCACCAGGTGGACAGGTTGAACTGGTAGGCGCCGTAGTAGCCGTTCCCGGTGTTCTCGGCGTAGTCGTTGCCGGACTCGCATTGGCGAAGGCTCAGCCAGACTCCTCCGGCCTGGGTCTGCTCCTGCGCGCGGTGCTTCTGGGCCGCTGCGACCGCCGCGAGGCGGGCCGCATGTGCTCGAAGCCACGCTTCGTGGCGCTGGGCGAGGAGCGCCTCGGTGTGAAGCCGTGCCTGCAGATGTGCCCGGAAGCGCTTTAGTTGGCGCTTCTTGGCGGGGCTGACGTAGGCCCCGAGAACGGCGTCACCAGAGTCGCTCTTCACCGAGAAGGTGAGCGGCGACACCAGGTACTTCACCGTCGAAGCCGAAGCGGCGAGCGAGAGCTCGGCGCCTGGATCCGTGGTGGTCGTTGTCTCGCCAGTCCGCGAAGAGGCGGTGGCGGCTTGCTCACCGGCGAACGTGGCGCCGGCGGTGATGGTCAAAGCGGTGGTGAAGATTGCGAGCAAAGGCTGCTTTCGCATCTTGCGCCTCCTTGGATGTCGGGTAACCCGGCGGGTTCCAGGTGGGTGCGGATGCGGGCAGGCCGTCCTTACGCATTCGGCTCGCAGCACGACGCCGGAAGGGTCGTACGTGCCTCGGCGCGCAGGGCGCCGGAACGAGGTGCGGACAGCGCAAACCCTTAGCTGGTATGTGGGCAGCTCCCTCTTGCCGATTACGGCGTGGGTCAGGAGTGACGGCTAGACGCTGAACGCACCGAAGCGCAGAAACGGTGTGCGCGGCCGCAGGCTCGGGAGCACGTGCTACGTCCGAGCCAACGGTCTTCGTCTTGAAGAAGCCGTCCGTCTGATGTCTGGTAGGTGACGAAAGGGTAGCGCGGGGATCACTGGGAAGCGAGAAGGGCAGCAAGGGATCGCCCGGGAGGGCAAACTTCAACTACCGTTTGTGGCTAACCCGACACAGATAGTGGCGAATTCGACCTCAGCGAGTGACAATTGCGAACGGGTCGTGGGTTCGCCCCCGGTACAGGGCCCCGGCGGGGTCGGGGCACAGAAATAGGCAGGTCCCAGCCTTCAGATCGAGCTCGATCCGAGCAGCTCTGACTCGAGAACCAGCAGGCGTCCCGCCAGGTCGGCGCGGCTGACCCCGCCGGCGAGAGCGGCTCCGACCACCGGCGTGACCGTGGCGTAACCCTGGTCGCTGAGGGCTTCGTCGGTGTCGATGACATCTCCGGCATTCGGGCGCAGGAACTCCATCTCGAGCACGCCATCCACGACATGTGCGGAGCGAACAAGACCGGTGTCCCCGAGCGGCGCCAATCGGATCCCAGTGAGCTGATGCACCGGGCGGGCGGGTGCGTTGCAATTCAGCACCATTTTGCCAGTAGGCGTTGCAAATGGCGCAAGGCGCAGGGCGAGCCACACGGCGGTCGAGAAGAAGGGCGTCTGGCCCGGCACGGTCTGCACACTCGTGGCGATGGCCGGCTTGCCGAGCTGGGCAGCGGTGAAGGCGGCACCGACGGTCCCCGAATGCAGCACCGAGCGGCCGACGTTGCGCCCCGCGTTCACCCCGGCGATGACGAGGTCGGGCTCGGGCCCGAACGCGCCGGCGCATGCAGCGGTGACACAAAGGGCGGGCAGTCCGTCCAACCCATAGGCAGGTGCCCCCGCGATCTCGGTGGAGACGTAGGCGAAGCGGTCGATGATCTCGCGGCGCTGAGGACCGGTGCCGGTCCCGGCTCCGCTCATGTCGCGCACCGGCGCGACAACAGTGACCTCGTGGCCCTCCTCGAGGAGGCCGACGACGAGCGCGGCGATGCCCGGTGCCTCGACGCCGTCGTCGTTCGTCACGAGCACGCGCATTTGTACCGTCCTGTCGTTGCTGATGGGCGCGCCCAGGGCGAGGGCGCGGCGGGCGGGAGACCACCTGCCCGGCCGACGTACCATACCGGCTATGGCAACGCTCTCAGGGGAACAGCACGTCGTCACGTCCGGCAATCAGCGCGCGGTCGTCACCGAGGTAGGGGCGAGCCTGCGCTCCTATGACGTGGGCGGTGTCCCCGTGTGCTGGGGCTTTTCGGAGGACGAGCTGCCCACCGGAGGCCGAGGTCAGGTGCTCGCGCCCTGGCCGAACCGGATCGAGGACGGAACCTACGTCTTCGACGGGGTCGGGGGTGAGGCGGCCATCGACGAGCCCAAGCTGTCCAATGCCATCCACGGTCTCGTGCGGTGGATGCCCTTCATGGTGGTGGAGCGCAAGGAGCACGCGCTGCGGATGGCGACCCGCCTGCTGCCGCAGATGGCCTATCCCTTCGAGCTACGCCTGGAGATCGAGTACGCGCTGGGGCCGGACGGGCTGACGGTGCACACGAGTGCAACCAATGTCGGACATCGACGCGCTCCCTTCGGCATCGGATTTCACGACTACATCGATGCCGCGCCCGCAGGCGTCGACGCGCTGCGTGTCGATGTTCACGCACGGCGACGCCTGTTGCTCGACGATCGTCTCCTCCCGGTCGGCGAGGAGGACGTTGCTGGCACGCCGTATGCAGCCGTATCGCCCTCACCGGGGGAGAGCCCCGCGCTCGGCTCGCTTCACCTTGACGACTGCTTCACCGCCCTCGAGCGCGACGACGCAGGTCGGTGGCACGGCCACATCGTGCGCGGCGAGCGGGCCCAAGACGACATCGGTCTGTGGGCGGACTCGTCCTTCGGGTGGCTCATGGTCTACTCGGGCGACACCCTGGCGCCGGAGCTGCGGCGACGGTCGTTCGCGATCGAGGCGATGACCTGCCCCCCGAACGCGTTTCGAAGCGGCGAGGGGGTCATCGCCCTCGATCCGGGTGCCACCTTCGCCGCCGCCTGGGGGATCAGCCCCGGCGGCATCGAGCCCTAGAGCGTCAGCCGGCGCTCGGCGCCGTGGTCGTAGGGGCCGCGGCAGTCGTCGTCGTGGCCGGCACGGTGGTCGTCGTGGCGGGCACGGTCGTCGTCGTGGCCGGCACCGTGGTCGTTGTCGCAGGGACGGTCGTCGTCGTGGCCGGCACCGTAGTCGGGGGGGCAGACGGCGTCGCGCTCGTGGAGGGGGCCGAGGCCCCGCTGAGCTCGCTGACGAGGTTGCCGGTGGTCACGGTCACGAGGGTCCCGATCGGGTCGAGCGGGAACATCACGGCGGAGTTGGAGATCGGGATCTCCAGACAGCCGACGCTTTGTGGGTAGCCGTAGCCCGAGCGGATGAAGCCGTGGACGGCATCGCCTCCGTGGAAGTAAGCCACGTTGGGGATACCGGGGTCCGAGTAGTGGGATCCGTCCGGGTTGGTGCCCGTCATCGTGGTGGTCGTGTAACGGACGTAGACCGGCCAGGTCCCCTGCTCGGTGGGCGCCTGGGAGACCCCGCTGTTGGTCAGGGTCTGGTAGATAATCCGGCCGTCACGCCACACGTAGATCGTCTCGGGCAACGTCTCGGTCGCAATCAGGTAGTCGTAGGGGTGGCTCGACACGGTTCTCTCAGCGACCGCCCGCTCGAGCGCGCTCCACACGGCC
>JAODBN010000073.1 GCA_025463965.1 Acidimicrobiaceae bacterium | reverse complement strand
TGCGGCGGCTGCGGAACCCGGGCGGTTCGCCAAGCTGGTGCTGGTCGGTCCGTCTCCCCGCTATGTCGACGACGGGTCATACGTGGGCGGATTCAGCGAGTCGGATATCGCCGAGCTTCTCGACTCGCTTGAGAGCAACTATCTGGGCTGGTCCAGTGCGATGGCACCAGTCATCATGGGCAACGCCGAGCGCCCGGAACTTGGCGAGGAGCTGACCGACAGCTTCTGTCGCACCGACCCCAAGATCGCGCGTCAGTTCGCCCGAGTGACGTTTCTCTCTGACAACCGGGCCGACCTGACCAAGGTCGCCACGCCGACGCTGGTCCTCCAGTGCCGCCAGGACGTGATCGCGCCTGTAGCAGTCGGCGAGTACGTCGCCGCTGCCATGGCCGACAGCAAACTGGTGCTGCTCGATGCCACCGGGCACTGCCCGAACTTGAGCGCCCCCGATGCGACCGCTGTCGCAATCGCCGACTTTGTTCGCTCCTGAGCGGTCAAAGGGGGACGAACCGAGCGAGGCTCTCGAGGCGTTCCTCACCGCGCTCGCCGGTGACGATCCGGAACAACTGTACGACCGGGCCCCGTGCGGCTATCTGACGACACTGCCGGACGGTCTGATTGCAAAGGTCAACCGGACGTTCCTCACCCTCACGGGTTACGAACACAGCGACCTGATCGGGCGGCTTCGCTTCGTGGACCTGCTCTCGGCAGGCGGTCGGATCTACCACGAGACGCACTACGCCCCGATGTTGCAGATGCAGGGCACGGCCCGCGAGATCGCACTCGAGGTCCTCTGCGCCGACGGGCGTCGCCTGCCTGTGCTGGTCAACTCGGTCCTTGAGCACGACGACTCGGGCAGGCCGACTGTCGTTCGCACGGCGGTTTTCGACGCTAGCCAGCGTCGCGAATATGAGCGTGAGCTCTTGCGGATCAAGCAGCGCGCCGAGGATTCCGAGATCCAAGCCAAAAAGCTGGCCCGAACGTTGCAGCAGAGCTTCATCCCCCCGACGCGCCCCAACATCCCCGGCCTCGAAATGGCCACGGTCTATCGCCCGGCTGGCGACGGCACCGAGATCGGAGGTGACTTCTACGACGTCTTCGAGATCGGCTCGGCGGACTGGTGCGTGGTCATTGGCGACGTCTCGGGCAAAGGAGTCGAAGCCGCCATTGTCGCTTTGCTGGCTCGACACACGGTCCGGGCGGCCGCCGTCCGCCAGACCGAACCCTCAGCTGCCCTAGCCACCCTCAACGAGGTCCTCCTTCACCACGAAACGAATCGCTTCTGCACGCTCAACATCCTCCGGCTTCGCCTCGGAGCCGACGGCTGGACGGCGACCGTTAGCTGCGGCGGCCACCCGCTTCCTTTTCTGATCCGGGCACCGGGCCCTCCCGTCACCTTCGGGAAGCCGGGATCGCTCGTAGGCGCATTTGAGGAATCGCGATTCTCCGGTGCCACGGTCAAGCTTGAGGCCGGCGATGTCATTGTCATGCACACCGACGGCGTCACCGAAGCCCGCAACCAAACCGGCGAGTTCTACGGTGACGGCCGCCTCAGGACGTTCTTGGTAGATCGGCACCCATCGGCACGTGCACTCGTCGACCGGCTTCTCGACGAGGTGATGCTGTTCCAATCACAACAGCCCCGAGACGACATTGCGCTGGTCGCAATTGCCGTACCCGGCAGTCCTTCGCCGAACTTTTGAACAACGGCCGTCACGGGGTCAAGCGTCTCTTCGCACCGGATACATGACGATCGAGCAGAAACCTGCTGTCAGCTCCCCCACCTAGGAAGTCTCGCACCTGGCGGAGTTTCCGCTCGCGAGAACTACGGTCTCGATCCGTTGGCCGCGACCCTGCCGTTGCGCGTCCCACCTAGCCACGAGTTGGGATCCGATGACTGGCGTACCCCCGTGGGCCGATTTCGAGTGAACCGTCTCTCGACTCAGTTGTCGAATGTGGTACTTCCCCCAAGCTCGCCTAGACGAACGCGTTGATAGCCGAGCCAACTCGAACGAAGACCACATCGGATACTCCTCCAAGAAATATGCGAATGGTGTCGATCCGCGCGGATCCGTTCGTCAGTAGAGCGAACCAACCTCCCAGGCCGCCCGGCCCGTCGGAGATCTCGCCACGGAGACGGTTCACGGAGCCTGCCAGGAGGCAGCCATGCGCAAGATGATCGCGGCAATGAAGATCTCGATCGACGCCAAGACCGAAGGCCCCCAAGGCTATGCAGACTGGGTGGATGCGTGGTCCGACGACTACGGACTGACACCGCAGATCGATGCCTGTGTTCTCGGAGGCAGGATGTACCCCGGCTACGAGCAATACTGGACGGCGATTCAGGACGCGCCGAACGAGCCGAATCCCATGGGGGTCGGCCTGCCGACCGAGGCCGAGGTCGCCTGGGCTCGATTTGCAGCGAAGACCCCGCACTACGTGTTGTCGCGCAGCATGAGCTCCGCCAAGTGGCCGGAGACGAGCTTCCTGCGCGGAATTGACGAGGTCGCCGCCTTGAAGCAGCAGTCCGGCAAGGACATCTACCTCATGGGTGGTGCCGGGATCACGCAGGCCTGTCTCGCCGCTGGCCTGGTGGACGAATTTCGATTCATCGTCTACCCGTTGATCGCCGGCGAGGGCAGCGCGCTGTTCACGGCACCAGAGCGTCATGGGCTCGAACTGCGCAACGTCGACAAGCTGTCCGACGACCGAGTGCGCCTCATTTACGAGATCTCATGAGTAGCAGTCGTGGCGGCACCGGTCGAGCCGACTTCAACGCCAAGGTGATCAACGAATTCCGTGCCAACGGGGGCTACGTGAGCGAGCGGCTCGCAGACACCCCGCTCATGCTGGTACACCACCTCGGCGCACGTTCACGCACCGAACGGGTCGTGCCGCTGGCCTATCTCCGGCAACCGGACGGCCGGTTCTTGGTCATCGCCTCCAACGGTGGATGCCCGACGCACCCAGCCTGGTACCACAACCTCAAGGCCAACCCGGAGGCCACGGTCGAGGTGGGAGCAGAGACATTCCGAGTCGTGGCCGAAGAATTGGACCCTGTGGCACGATCCGTGACGTGGCCGACGATCGTCGAGCAGGCTCCGGCCGCGGGTGAATTCCAGAACATGTCGGCGCGGACGCTCCCGGTGTTCATGCTGACCCGCGAAAAGTGACACCAAGGGAGGCCCCGTGCGATACATGTTGATGATCTGCGACGACGAATCGGACAGCCGAGGTCCGCATGAACTGGTACGCGATCCGGCGCACGTGGCGTGGATCGACTATCTGGATCGCCGCGGCATAACACTTCTGGACGGCGTTCGTCTGCGCCCCAGTGCAGACGCCACCAAGGTCCAGTCGCGCAATGGGCAAACCCTGATCAGCGACGGGCCGTTCGTGGAAACCAAGGAGCAGATCGGAGGATTCGCGTTGGTTGAGTGCGCGCATCTCGACGACGCCATCGAGGTGGCGGCGCGGCATCCTTTCGCCGCGCATGGAGTCGTCGAAGTCCGGCCAGTATGGGACTAGTCAGCGGAACTGTCGAAGAGGCGGTCGCTGAGGCGTTTCGCGAAAGCTGGGCTCAGATCGTTGCAACGTTGATCGGGTCCACCGGCGACTGGGATCTGGCCGAGGAGTGTGCCCAGGACGCCTTCACCGCCGCAGTCGAGGCCTGGACCCTGCGCGGCGTCCCAGAACGCCCCGGCGCGTGGCTCACCTCGGTGGCCCGAAATCGCGTCACCGACGTCCTTCGACGTCGATCGCTCGGCGCGGAAAAGTTCAAGGAGGTTGCGCTGGCCGAACGTGACAAAGACGTCGTCGTCACCGAGCCGATCGACCTCGACGAGGTCGCGATGAGCGGAGTGCATGACGATCGGCTCCGGCTGATCTTCACCTGCTGTCATCCAGCTTTGCCGCTCGACGCCCAGGTGGCTCTGACGCTTCGGGCGCTGGTCGGCCTCAGCACGGCAGAGATTGCACGAGCGTTCCTCGTGCCCGAGCGCACCATGGCGCAGCGGCTGGTTAGAGCCAAGCGAAAGATCCACAATGCCGGCATTCCCTACCGCATACCACCTCGCCGCCTACTGGGTCAGCGCGTAGAGGCTGTCCTGGGAGTCATCTACCTCCTGTTCAATGAAGGCTATTCGGCCAGCAGTGGCGCCGACGTCGTCCGCCGCGGACTGACAGGGGAAGCGCTCCGTCTCGTGTCCTTGCTCACGACGCTGATGCCGGAGGACTGCGAGGTAGCTGGGCTACAGGCACTGATGCTGATGCACGACGCCCGAAGCGCAGCGCGACTCGACGAGACCGGTGATCTGGTCCCCTTGGAAGAACAGGACCGCACCCGCTGGGACATGGGCAAGATCGCTGAGGCGGTCGACATCCTCAAAGGAGCGATGCAAAAGGCGCGGCCGGGGCCTTACCAGATTCAGGCCGCGATCGTTGCATGTCACGCGGCAGCCGGCGATGTATCCCACACCGACTGGAGCCAAATCGCTGCCCTGTACCAGCGCCTAAATGACCTCACACCATCACCCGTGGTGGAACTGAACAGAGCGGTCGCGGTCGCCATGGCCTACGGTCCAACGGCGGGACTAGCCATCGTCGACTCGCTTGTGGAATCGCGGTCCCTCGCTTCCTACCACCTCCTCCACGCCGTCCGGGCGGACCTCCTGGACCGTCTCCAGCGGTTCGACGAAGCGGCGGGGTGCTACCGGGAAGCGTTCAACCTGGCCAACACCGACAGCGAGCGACGATTCCTCGCCAGACGGCTGATGGAGATTGCCGAGAGAGGGACACACTCTTCTTCCTCTTGAATGGGAGCCCTTGTCGAGAACCCTTCGGCGGGGTCAGCTGGCTCGACGGTAGGTTCCGATGAGTGCCAGGGCACCATCGAGGGCGCGGCGCAACGCCTGGGGATCGCGCCGAGCCTGAGTCAGGATGAGGCCTCCTTGCAGGCTCGCCAGAGTGGATGCGGCGAGCCAATCGACGTCGGTGCCCGGCAGGAGCTCGCCGCGGGTGACCATCGCGGTGAGGCCGGCGTTGATGTGATCTTCCCAACGGTCGAAGCCCGATGCGAGCACGGTGCGGATGTCGTCATCGCGTTCGCCGAGCTGAGCGACGAGATTCGCGATTGGACAGCCTCCACGCCCGCCGAGCTGTTCTTGGAACCCGACTAGGGCGTCCGTCCACCGCACCAGGCCGTCCCAGGAGTCCAGTTCAGCGAACAAGTCTCGTTGCCCCCCGAGAACCGTGTCATTGGTGGCTTCTGCCACCGCCCGCAGCAGGTCGGCTTTGTCATCGAAGTAGTGGTACAGCTGGCTGCGCGACGCTGTGGCGCGAGCGCCGACCTCGTCCAAGCTCGCCCCGACGGCACCTTTGTCGGCCACGACGCCTGCCGCGGCCTCGACGATGCGCTGTCGGGTCTGGCGTCCTCTTTCGGTAGTGGGTCGCAGGGCCATGACCCAAGTATCCCGCTACTGGACTTGACAGTCCAGTAGCGGCGGTGCTCGACTGACAACTGGACTATTGAGTCCACTGGCCAGGCGGCCAGACGCACCTGGAGGTCCGATGCCTGTCACCATCCGCGAGCAATCCGAGCAGCAGACGAGAGCGGCCGCCGAGGTACTGCCGGCCGAGGTCGTCGCCGTCTTCGACCGAAGCATCCGGGACCTGCTCGAGCAGGGTGTGCCTGCTGGCGCCGTCGCCGTAGGCGACGTGCTCGAGCCGTTCACATTGAGCGACGCCACGAACGAACCGGTCAACTTGGACCAACTCGTCGAGACTGGCCCGGCGGTGATTGTGTTCTACCGCGGCGGCTGGTGCCCGTACTGCAATCTCGCCTTGCGCACCTACCAGAGCGAGCTCCTTTCCGAGCTGACGGCCTTCGGAGCCCGGCTCGTGGCCATCAGTCCCCAGACACCCGACCAGTCCCTCTCCACGGCGGAGAAGATCGGGCTTGAGTTCACCGTGCTCTCCGACCCGAGCAACCGCGTGGCCAGAAGCATCGGCATCGTCTTTCAGCAAGCAGACGACGTGCTTGATGCTCAACGCAAGCTCGGCCTGGACTTGGCCAAGGTCAATGCCGAGGGCTCCACCGAACTTCCCCGGCCCACCGTTCTTGTCGTAGACAGCGACCGCACAGTGCGCTTCGTGGACGTCCAGCCTGACTACACGGCACGCACCGAGGTGGCAGACATTCTTGCTGCGCTGGCCGACCTACAGACCTGAAGAGGAAGGGCAGAGCGTTACAGGAAGGCCCTTCGGGTCTTGGGAGCAGCCCGACTTCGCCATTTCGTACCAAACTCGCCGTTCAAGTCGATGTCATCGCCCGTGGCGTGACCCGGCACGGAGTCGCCGACGTAGGTGTAGAGCAGATGACTGTCAGACCCGCCGTTCGGGCGACTTGACTCCCAAATGACCGACGACCAATACACGGAGACTCTGTCCCGCGGTGAATGCCGGCTCGGATCTAATCGGGGGCTATCTCTGCCACAGAGCTCTAGAGATCGACGCCATCAAGGAACACTTGACGACCTTTGCGCATCAGCTCGCCTGCCGTCGGAGACGGCTTCGCTGGCGGGCGGACGTGCCCCCCCAAACGCCCTTGAGGGACGGATCCTCGAGCGCATAGTTCAAGCACTCGGTCTTCACGGGGCAAGCGACACAGATCGCGATGACGCCGCTCGAGTCCTCGTGCGAGGCCGGGAAAAAGCTATCGACTCCGTCCCCCCGGCATGCCGCCTTGGCGTGCCAGGCGGGACGCTTCAGCACTGCACCGAATTCCGGAGGCATGGGGAACATAAGCCAATCGACTTCCGCTGAGTTCATAACTACCGATAGGCCAGTGAGTTACAGGTGCCTCCTCACGTCGTGCCGAGCTCGGGACGCATCTCTGGAGTGGTGAACGTGGCAGGGTGGTGGCCCATTGCGTTGCTCCGTCGCCATGACGCGATCCCTGGTGGCCGATGACGAGGTCGGACAGGACGGTGCGTCGGACATCGAGAAGAACAAGCCGGCTGACGACAGTCACGAACCAGAAGCCGATGCGCCGGTAGAGAACCACACCCGGCAACGCTTGACCTTGCGAGGGACACAAGGCTCTTCACCATGCCAGGAAGCGAGGACCCACGAGGGGCTCCACCCCCGCGGGTTACCTCGTCATCGCCACGCGAGGTTGGCGGAGGGATAGTCGGGGTTGCTTCAAGTGACCGCTCCCGCGGCCAACGCGGCACCGAAAGGCTCGCGTACGACTTCCATCAGTTCGTCCCCACTGATCGTCTCCTTCTCCAAAAGGAGGTCGACAACGGCCTCGAGCGATGCCCGACGTCCGAGGAGCAAGGCCCCTGCACGCTCTGCGGCTTCGGACAGCAAGCGGCTTACTTCCTCGTCGATGACGAGCTGGGTTCCTTCGGCGTAGGACCGGCTTTGCATCTGCTGGCCGAGGTAGGCGGGGGCCCCCGATCCGAACCCAATGGGCCCAAGTCGTTGGGAGAAGCCCCAATCCCGGACCATCCTGTTCGCCAGCTCGGTGGCGCCGGCCAGGTCGTTGGCCGCCCCAGTCGATGCCTCGCCCAGGACGAGAAGCTCGGCAGCACGGCCGCCAAGGCGGACGGCCAAGGAGTCACGCAGATAGCTTTCAGGGTAGAGGCGACGCTCGTCTACCGGTAGCTGCTGGGTCACCCCGAGGGACTGACCGGCCGGCAAGATGGTGACCTTGGCAACCGGATCGGCATGCTCGGAGCACAAAGCGACCAGCGCGTGCCCTGCCTCGTGGATGGCGACTGCACGCTTCTCATCAGGCAGCAAGGCATTGGATGCATCGCGAGGGCCGAGCAGGATGCGGTCGCGCGCGTCGTCGAGGTCGGTGGCGGCAATGACGTCGCGACTGTGTCGGACCGCGACGATCGCCGCCTCGTTGACGAGATTGGCGAGGTCGGCCCCCGAGAACCCGGGCGTGCCTCGCGAAATAGCGGTTAGGTCGACATTCGGGCCGAGGTGCTTGCCCCGAGCGTGAGTGACCAATATGGCCGTCCGTTCCACCTGGTTAGGAAGCGGAATCTCTACCTGGCGGTCGAAACGTCCAGGTCGAAGGAGTGCGGGATCGAGGACTTCGGGACGGTTGGTGGCCGCGATTACGACCACGCCTGAGGTTGGGTCAAATCCGTCCATTTCGGCCAGAAGCTGATTGAGGGTTTGCTCCCGCTCGTCGTTGCCGAGCACTGCCCCACCGCGTCGCTGACCAATGGCATCGACCTCATCGATGAAGATGATCGCCGGTGCGCGCTTTCGGGCGCTCTCGAAGAGCTCTCGCACTCGAGCGGCGCCAACTCCGACGAACATCTCGACGAAGCTCGAGCCCGTCAGGGCGAAGAACGGTACCTTGGCTTCGCCGGCCACAGCTCGGGCAAGGAGCGTCTTTCCAGTGCCCGGAGGGCCCACCATCAACACCCCTCGCGGCCCGAGGGCACCGGCGCTCCTGTATTTCTCAGGATGCTGCAAGAAGTCCACCACTTCGCTCACTTCGCGCTTGGCCCCCGGGTACCCGGCGATGTCAGAGAACCGAGTCGACGGCCGCTCCTCGTCGTAGACCTTCGCCTTTGACGCCCCAATGCCCATGACTCCGCTTGCCGCGTGCTGCGTCCCTCTACGTCTGAACCAGACGAAGAGCCCCACCAGCACCAAGATGGGAAGCAGCGAGAAGATAACGGCGCCGATGCTGGTCTGGGCACCGGCGCCAGTGATCACCACGTGGTGCGCCTTTAAGATGTCCGAGAGTTGCGCGTTGCCCAACGCAGTTGGGATCTGGCTCGAGTACCCGGTGCCGTTCGTCAAAGTGCCGGTTACGCCACCGGTCGGATCGATGATCGCTGTCTTGATGTGGTTCCCCTGCACCTGGGACAGGAACGAGCTGTAGCTGTACCTGAAGCTCGAGCCGCGGCCCGTGCCCCGCGTCAGCAAGAGCAGAAGGACGGCCCCCAACCCCGCGAAAGGCAGCCAGCGTCGCCAGCCCGCGGGCTGCGGAACAAGAGATCGGGGACGGTCCGACTGCTGTCCGGAGTGGCGTGAGTTGGTCTGAAAGTGGTGCTCGGTCACGATGCGATTGCTCCTTGGATGGAGGCGGCTCGAGCGGGTCGCTCTAGACGCAGGTAGAGAAGAACAAGCCAGCCGACCGCTGTCACGAGCCAGAAGCTGGTCAGGCGGTAGAGCAGAACTGCGGCCAGCGCTTGACCTACGGGGACACCAGCTCTCACCAGACCCAGACAGAGGGTGCCCTCAACGAACCCGATCCCACCGGGAGTGATCCCTACGCTTCCGACTACGTTCGCCACGCCGTAGACGAGGAGCACAGCCCGCCAAGGCACAGGAGCTCCGACCGCCAGAACGCTCACCGCAAGGACCCCGGCGTCGGCCAACCAGTTGGTCAGTCCCAGAGTTCCGACCTTGAGCCATTCCGACTTCGATAACCGGAGCGAATCCAAACGGTGTAGCCACCGCCGGATCGCTTCGTGGGGATCATCGATCGGATGGGAGACGAGATCGGCGGCTCGACCGATGATCCACGCCGCCGGACGCTCGAGACGAGTGCGGAGCTGCGGTCGGTTTACGACGGCACGCAGCGTGATCACCGCGGCCACCCCTGTCAGACCGGCAAGGACTGCCACACCGGTGACTAGAGCGTTGCCCAAGAGTGCACCGCCGACCGCGAGGATCAGGATCACCCCCACCGATGAGACGAAGCCACCGACCAGAAGTGACCAGCCTGCCAGCGACGTGTCCGCACCCTGTCTCTTGAAGCGCCGGAAGCTGAAGGCGGTCCCCAGCTCAGGGCCGGCCACCGGCACAGACACCGACAGTGCGTTCGCCGCCAAGGTCGTCGCAACCATCGGTCGGTTCCCGATCCGACTTCCTCCGGCGCTGAGTAGCCGGCGCTGCATACGGGCGAAGGTCACCATAGAGGCCAACTCCAGCGCGATCGCGACCGGTATCCAGGACCATCCGGGGTGCCCAAGCCGCTCGAAGGAAGTCGCTAATGCGGCCCGCCTCGTCGCGATAAATGTTGCAAGTACCACGACCGACAAGACGCTGACCGCCCATCGAATCCACCGTCCACACCGCCGGGGAGGGGCCAAAATGGCGTCGGCCCCCGTGGCCGGCTCCGGGCTCAGCATGGTTGGCGCAAATATGGGGCAACGGACAGGATCATCACCGCGGCGCCTCGGTGTCCATGAACCGGCCGTCGTCGCGCGGTCGGTCGGTGGACGGCGCCCGGCCTTTCCGCGAGGAGCTCCCGCGCTTCGCGAGGCGCGTAGCGCTGCACTCCAAACTGAGCATGGCCCAGAAGACCACCGCAACGAGATGTGCCGCTGCCGCGGACTTGATTGGATGAGCGGGGCGTACGTTGAACTCCATAAGCCTCTCCTCCCCCTAATTCGTTCCGGTCGCGGGTACATCCCACACCCGCACTTTCTCCACCACTCATAGGACCCGGAGTTACAGCGCGATGGTGCAAGAGGCTCTGAACGATGAGCCATTCCACGCGCGGTCCAGGTCGCCAGCAGAAGGCGGCGCGAAAGCGGAGACCCACCCTCCCCCGCCATCTGTAACCGGGTGATCTATCTATGGGTGTGGGCCGGCAGGAGAAAACTGCGCATTTCCCTAGCCAGGAAGCGAGCTCACGGGGTGCAAACAGCGGGCGCCTTCCGCCACGCTCCCTCGTGAGCTAACGCCGTCGAGCCTGATCGATCGACCAACGGCCATAGCAACCACGAGCAGCAGACAGGAGAAACCTTGTGACGAGAATTCGCACTGCCATCATTCCGGCAGTTGCGCTTGGGACGCGCGCGCCACTGGCGACCGAGGACGAGACGCGCGCCCTCCCGGCCACCGAAGCTGTTCCCCAAGAGCTCCTTCCAGTCAGAGGGAGGCCGGTGCTCGACTGGGTGCTCGACGAGGCGGCGATCGCCGGCATCGAGCAAGTGATCCTCGTCTCGTCGGAACACAAATCGATCGAGGCATACCTGTCGGCGAATCGTGGCGGCCCACGATTCCCGAGCGAGCGACAACGCGCTCTGCTCGGACTGACGAGTGCGGAGCCGTCGAGACCGCTCCGGGTTCATTTCATGCCGCAACCCGAACTGAGCGGCCTCAGCGATGCCGTCCTTCGGGGTTGGCACGCCGTCGGAGGGGAGCCCGTGGCCGTTCTGCTTCCTAGTGAGCTGATGCTCGGTGGAGCTGAACTGCTTGCCTCGATGCTCGAACACCACGATCGGCAAGCACGGTCGATCGTCGCGATCGCTCCGTTTTCTCTCACTGAGGCCGGTGTGCGCGGCTGGGTCGAACTCTCGAACCCTGGCGCGGACCCGGCAGTCTCGGTGACTCGGTGCGCGGAGAAGCCAATGTCGGAGACGGCGTCTTCAGGCTTTGCGATCTGCGGCCGATACCTGCTCGAACTTGACGTCCTTCGTGCCCTCGAAACCGTCAAACCTGCTCAACGCGACGACGTCCGATTCATTACTGCGCTGAATACTGCTGCGCGGTCGAACGACCTCCTCGGGGTTGAGGTGCTCCCCCGGGACGGACGGATCCATATCGGCGAGTGGTCCGGCTTGTCGGAAGCGAAACAACGGGCCTTCGATTCGACAGGAGACGCAGAAGAGGAACCGTTGTTGCAGGTGACAAATCACACGGGTCACTCGCGGGCGTCGATGGTCGCATGAGTCGCGTGAAGCCACGACTCTGCCGGCCAGCTCGAGCCTCGGTGACCGACCGATCAAATCTTCGTGGTTGCGATCCCGACCCTGCCCAGGCGTCGGCACGCGGCGAGCAGCCGATCTCGACCGAACGCGACACCCCCGCGCCGGCCGTCGTTGACCGATGCTTAGCTGGTCTGTCCGAGGGGACGCCTTCTCCGATGCAAGACCGTCTGGACGGCAACCGCGCCATGAGCGGCAGCTCGACGAGCGACAACGTGGCACCCAAAGCACCGATAGGGCGGGGACGATCCGCCTTGGATTGGACCTTCCGCAGCCGCAAGACTGGCAAGGTCACGCTCGCTCAGTTCCCCAATTTGAGTCTCGGAATCTTCCTGGCGGCTTCCCATGTCGGGAGCGTCATCCATGTCGGGGACACGGCAAAGACCGTTCTGTACGTCGTGACGGGGCTCTCCCTGGCCTGGTGGGCGCTCGACGAGATCATTCGCGGCGTCAACCCTTGGCGCCGCGTTTTGGGC
>JAODBN010000043.1 GCA_025463965.1 Acidimicrobiaceae bacterium | reverse complement strand
AGTCCAGCAGCTCGTCGCCGAGGCGTCGTCACGCTACGGGCTCTCTGTGCACCCGGGGGCCAAGATCGCCAATCTCTCTATCGGGGAGTGGCAACGGGTGGAGCTGTTGAAGGTGCTTCTCGCGGGTGCCCGGGTCCTCATCCTCGACGAGCCGACGAGCGTGCTCACCCCCCAAGAGGTCGACGGCCTGTTCGGCGTGGTCAGGCGGTTGCGTGACGAGGGAACCGGGATCGTCATCATCACTCACAAGATGCGCGAAGTCCGCGAGATCGCCGACCGCGTCACCGTGCTTCGAGGCGGCAAGGTGGTCCTGGCGGATCGGTGCACGTCCTCGCTCAGCGACGACGAGCTGGTCAACGCGATGGTGGGCGAGAGCGTCACGCCGGTGGCGAACACCGGTGGAGAAAGTGACCACCTTCCCGTCGCCCTTGAGCTAAGGGGTGTGGCACTCCACGGGATCGGCGAAGGCTCAGGGCTGCGCGGGGTCGACCTTGCAGTGCACGCCGGCGAGGTACTCGGGATCGCCGGAGTGGCGGGCAACGGCCAGCGCGAGCTGGCTGACCTCATCGTCGGGGCCGTCGCCCCTGACACCGGCGAGATTCTGCTTCACGGGGACGTGGTGCGGGCTGGCGATCCCCGGGCTTTTCGGGCCGCGGGCGTGGTCGCTGTCGCGGCAGACCCCTTGCGGGAGTTCGTTGTGCCGGGTCTCAGCGTGGCCGAGCACGCCGCCCTGTGGAACGCCATGGGCCGCTCGAAAGGCCGACTGCGCTTCGACGTTCGAAGAGCCGGCGAGAAGATCCAAGAGGATGCCGCCCGTTCCGGCCTGCGGATCGCAGGATCAAGCCGGCGACTTTCGTTGCTTTCGGGGGGCAATATCCAGCGGGTGCTCCTCAGCCTGGCCTTCGGGCAGGATGCGTCAGTCGTGGTCCTCTCCTACCCGACGCGGGGGCTCGACGTACTGACCACCGAGACCACCCGGGCCCTGCTGCTCGCGGCGCGCGACGCCGGTTCAGCCGTGATCCTCATCTCCGAGGACCTTGACGAGCTCCTCGCCCTCTCGGATCGCATCGCGGTGCTCGCCCACGGGCGCTGCACGGGGGTGGTCCGCCGAGGCGATGCCGACCGGCGTTCTCTTGGGCACCTCATGACCGCTGGTGCGCCGTGACCGTGGTGGCACCGGACGAGATTGCGCCGCCTCCTGGGGGTGGCCTCGTTGGCCGACTCGTCGCGGGGGTACAGGATGCCCGGGGTATTAAGCGTTTCGCGATCGCCCTTTCCACCTACGTGGTGTGCGTCGCCCTGTTCGGTCTGGTCGTAGGACTGCAGCACGCCAATCCACTCGGTGTCTACAACTCCCTCCTGCACTCGGCGCTCCTCAACAACGGCTCGCTCGCGGAGGTGGTCGTTCGGGCCGTACCCATCGCCCTCGCCGCCCTCGCCGTCTCGGTCCCCGCCCGCGCCGGGCTGGTGAACGTGGGTGGGGAGGGCCAGTTGATCGTGGGTGCCGTGGCCGCCACCGGGGTGGGCGTGGCGCTGGGGAAGACCGTCCCGGGCGTGATCGGGTGGGTGCTCATGGCGCTCGCCGGAATGGGAGCGGGCGCGGTGTGGGCCGGAGTCCCGGCCGTCCTGCGTGCCCGGCTCAGCGCAAATGAGGCCGTAACCACGCTGCTCATGAACTTCGTGGCCAACGACTTGATGCTCTATCTCATCTACCAGCCCTGGAAGGACCCTGCGGGCGGGGGGCAGCCGGAGAGCCAACAGCTCGTGCCGACCGAAGTCCTCCCGAGGTTGTTCGGCAGCTCGATCAACCTCGGGGTGATTGTGGCGCTCGCCGCGACGCTCGGGATCTTGCTGCTCCTCCAACGGACGGGGTGGGGCTTTGCACTGCGAGTGGTGGGAGGCAATCCCCAAGCGGCCAGCCGGGCCGGGCTGCCGGTGCGGCGGCTCCTGCTCTCATCGATGCTCGTGGGAGGAGCGCTCGCAGGGCTCGGAGGAATGCTCAACATCGCAGGCTCTCAGCTCCGTCTCCTGCCCGGGGGGACAGCCACCTACGGCTACGTCGCCTTCCTCGCCGCCTTCCTCGGGCGCCACCAGCCTCTGAAAGTCGTGCTCGCCGCCCTGGTGTTCAGCGCCATCGCCATTGGAAACAGCGGGCTGCAGCTGAGCTACGGGCTCGACGGCTCGGTGGTCGACGTGCTCCTCGCGCTCCTCGTTGCAGCACCGCTCTGGCT
This sequence comes from Acidimicrobiaceae bacterium, assembly GCA_025463965.1. Lineage (GTDB taxonomy): Bacteria > Actinomycetota > Acidimicrobiia > Acidimicrobiales > Bog-793 > JAODBN01. Next base: position 1,503 of record JAODBN010000043.1, on the reverse strand, counting down.
CTCGCGCACTCGCAAGGAGGCGTTCTAGATGAACGGGTTCGAGCAGGCCCTCGCCGGGGGGGTGGAGAGCGGGACGGTCATCTTGTACCCGGCCCTTGGCGAGCTGATCGGCCAGCGCGCCGGGGTGGTCAACCTTGGCACTGAGGGGTGCATGCTCGCGGGAGCGCTCGCGGCCTACGCCACTGGCGCGGTTACTGGGTCAGCTTGGCTTGGGGTGCTGGTGGGTCTGTTCGCCGGGGCCGTCGTGGGCTTCGCCCATGCCAGCCTGGTCGTGCTGCGTCGCGCCGACCAGCTCGCGAGCGGACTCGTTATTTGGTTCCTCGCCCTCGGGTTGACCGCCGTGCTCGGGACGTCCTACGTCAGCCAGACCGTCACTCCCCTTCCGGTAATCAGGGTGAGCGGGCTGAGTTCGGTCCCCTGGCTCGGACAGATCCTTTTTGTCCATGATCCGCTCGTCTTCGTCAGCTACGCCCTCGTGCCGCTGGTCTGGTGGATGCTCTACAGGACTCGGGTCGGCCTCGTTCTGCGAGCAACGGGGGAACGGCCCGAGGTCGTGGCGGTCTCGGGGCGCCGTCCTGCCTTCGTTCAGATCGCCGCTGTCACCGTCGGCGCCGGGCTCGCCGGTATCGGGGGCGCCCAGCTCTCGGTGGGCTACGTGGACAGCTGGTTCGACGACATGACCAACGGCTACGGCTTCGTGGCTGTCGCCGTGGTCCTGTTCGCCGCCTGGCGCCCGCTCGGCGTGCTGCTCGGGAGCTATGTCTTCGGTATCGCCCTGGCGTCAGCGTCGGTGCTCCAGGCACACGGGGTGGCGGTCAACCAGTACCTGCTCGACGCGCTGCCGTATCTCGTCACCATCTTCGCTCTCGTCGCTCTGGCCCGCCGAGGTGGCTCCAAAGCTCCAGAAGGGCTCACCCGGGCGCTCACTAATACGAGCTGATCCCCGCCCCTACGCGGCCCTTCGTGGCGCTGGTCGCGGTGCACACCCTTGCAACAACGACGCACGGCTCACGCGTCGCGCTTTTGGGGGGAAGACAAGCAGCACCAACCAAGGAGGAACGATGCACAGACCAATACCGCGCACAATCCGGAACAGGTTCCGACGAAAGCTCGCCAAAGTGATGGCCGTCGGGCTCAGCACCCTTACGGTGGCGGGTCTCGGTGCCTTCGATCCTTCAGGCGCCTCCGCGGCGCCCCGAGCCAAGATTCACGCCGAGCCCTGGAAGGGCGCCACCAAGATCGGCTTCATCATGGTCGGCGAGGAGAGCGACCAGGGCTACAACCAGGCGGTGTACATGTCGGCCAAGGCCACGGCCGCGGCGCTCAAGGCGACCGCCGTCTACGCGGCCAACGTTCCTGAGACCACACAGGTCACCGCCACCATGCAGGCGATGGTGAACGCCGGAGTCAAGGTCATCTTCGCCACCAGCTACGGCTACTACCAGTTCGCCCTGGCATTTGCCAAGTCCCACCCCAACGTGGTGGTGCTCCACCAGGCCGGTA
>JAODBN010000033.1 GCA_025463965.1 Acidimicrobiaceae bacterium | reverse complement strand
GTCGTGGAAATCGCCCTGGCCGTGCTGGAGGCCGCTGCCAAAGAGCGGCACGGCCGGCCCCTTTTGGCCCTCGACCTCGGGACGGGCTCGGGGGCGATCGCCTGCGCTTTGGTGTCGCGCTGCGAGGTCGTCGAGGTGGTCGCGCTGGACCGCTCGATCGAGGCACTCGCACTCGCGAAGGAGAACCGGCGCTCGCTGCCAGAAGCGGCCGGTGAGCGGATCCGCCTGGTGGAGAGCTCGTGGTACGCGGGTCTCGGCGACGAGCTTGCCGGGAGCGTCGATCTCCTGGTCTCCAATCCGCCCTACCTCGCGGAGTCGGAGTGGGCCGGGCTCGACCCGGTGGTGCGCGATCACGACCCCTACGGGGCGCTCGTTGCCGGTCCGACCGGGCTCGAGGCGATCGAGGAGGTCGTCTCCGGCGCTCCGTCCGTGCTCGTCCCCCATGGGTCCGTCGTCCTCGAGCTCGCGCCCGCCCAGGCCGCTGACGCCGAGTCGCTGGCGCTCGCCGCCGGAGCGGCGTCCGCCGACGTGCTCTCCGACCTGGCCGGGCGCCCGAGGGTGTTACGTGCCCGCTGGTGAGGCGGGCGGGACTCCCGCGGAGCTGGCAATCGAGCGCCTCGAGCGCGGCGAGGTGGTGGCGCTCGCCACGGACACCGTCTACGGCCTCGCCGCCCGGGCGGCCGACCCCTCGGCGTGTCGCCGGATCTTCGCCCTAAAGGAGCGTCCTGAGGGCGTGGCCCTGCCCGTCCTTGTGGCGCATCTCGACCAGGCGCTCGCCCTTGCCGACGAGACGGTCAGGCTCCGTCTGGCGGTACTTTCAGCTCGGCTGTGGCCCGGCGCGCTCACCATCGTGGTGCCTCGGCGATCCGGCCTCGGCCTCGAGCTCGGCGGCGACCCGGACACCGTGGGACTGCGCTGCCCGGACGACCCGGTCGTGCGGGCACTCGCCACGCGAGTCGGCCCGCTCGCCACCACCAGCGCCAATCGCCACGGCGCGCCGCCGTGCAGGAGCGCCGAGGAAGTGCGGGCGGCCTTCGGGGCGGCCCTGTTCATCGTGGACGGAGGCCGCCGAGACGGCCAGCCGTCGACGGTCGTGTCGCTCCTCGGCGACGAGCCGACGCTGTTGCGAGACGGTCCCGTCTCGCTCGGCCAGATCCGCGAGGCTCTCGGGGTGCTCGGCTTGTCCTGAGCGGGCCAACGTCGCGGGCGGGGCGCGTCGCCGGCGCCTGCTCGCAAGCGGCTAGTGCCGCCGTGGCTCCCACGCGAAGCGGCGGACGGCGATGATCGTGGCGATCGCCCCCCAGATCGCGACGGTCCCGAGGTCGCCCCACGCCCACGGCGAGGCGCCGAGCTTGCTCTCAAAGGGGGCAAAGAAGGCCACGATCAGGTGGTGGACCGGGAAGTAGTTCGAGATCTTCGCCAGGCTCGACCCGGCCTTCAGCGGGAACCACAGCCCCGACAGGAACAGCAGGACGAAAAAGCTCAGGCTGATGATCGGCCCCGCCGAGTCCTGGCTCGGCACGACCGTCGAGATGGCGACACCGAGAGCGCTGAAGCAGACCACCCCGACGAGCAGCGCAAGGAGGAGCGCCGCCCACTGGTCCGGGAGCACCACCCCGAAGGCAAACCGCCCGATGAGGAGCAGCAGCGCCACCTGCACGAGCGCGATGACGGCGTTGCTCGCCAGGATCGCTCCGAACAGCACCCACGTCGGGATGGGACTCAGTCGGAGTCGCTTCAGCAGCCCGGTCTCCCGTCGGACCACGAGCACGATGCCGAGGTTGTTGTAGCAAGCCGACATCACGCCGTAGGCGGCGAATCCCGGCGTGTAGTACTGGACGATCTTCAGGTTGCCGATGACGTTCGAACGTTGGTTCGCCCCGCTCGCCGAGAGCAGCAGGAGGAAGATCACCGAGAAGCCCACCGTGAACAGGGCCCCGGTGCGGTTGCGCCAGAAGGCGAGCTGCTCGTAGCGGAGCTGGCGCGCCACCAGGCGCAGGTCCCTCACCAGCCCAGGACCGCTCGCCGGGGCGGCGATCGCGCTCACGGTGCCGGGGTCCATCGCTCGGCCGACCGTCCAGCAGGGACTCCATCGGCGAGCGCGCCGGGCGCCCCGACCGTGCCCCCGGCGTCCCCGCCGGCGGTGAGCCGCAGATACACGTCCTCGAGGGTGAGCCGCTCGACCGAGAGCCCGAGGAGCGGGACTCCCTCGGCGAGCGACCACCCGGTGAGCAGGTGGAGCACCTCCACCTCATCGGTGGTGGCGACCTCGAGCAAGTCCCCGACCTCATGCACGGGAACCGGGAGCGAGGTGCTCGAGCAGTCCTCGGGAAGTCGGAAGCGGAGCTTGGCCTCGCTGACGTCTCGTCCGCCGAGTGAGGAGGGCGGACCCTCGGCCACGATCTGGCCCCGCGCGATCACGGCGACTCGGTCCGCCAGGGCCTCCGCCTCGTCCATGTAATGGGTCGTGAGGATGATCGTCGCCCCGCCGTCGGACAGCGAGCGCACGAGGTCCCAGGCGCCCCGCCGGGCGGTGGGGTCGAAGCCGGTGGTCGGCTCGTCCAAGAAGATCAGCTCGGGTCGGCCGATGATGCCGAGGCCCACGTCGAGGCGGCGCTGCTGGCCACCCGACAGCTTGGCGACCTTCACGTCCGCCATCGCCGCCAACCCCACGAGCTCGGCGACCTCGGCCACCGGCCGGGGGGCCGGGTAGTAACTGGCGTTCCGCCTCAAGACCTCGCGCACGGTCAGGTAGGGCTCGACTGCGCATTCCTGGAGCACGATCCCGATGCGCTCGCGCAGCGCCCGTGGGCGGCTCGCCGGGTCGTAGCCGAGGACGCGCACCTCGCCGGCGTCGCGGCCCCGGAAGCCCTCGAGGATCTCGACGGCGGTCGTCTTGCCCGCGCCGTTGGGACCGAGCAGGCCGAAGACCTCACCTCGGGCGACCTGGAAGGAGACCCCGCGCACGGCCTCGAGATCCCCGTAGCGCTTGCGCAGACCTTGAACCGATACGGCGGTCGCGCCAGGTTCCGCCACGGCCGCGGAGCGTACTCGCCCCCACCTCCGAGGGCGCCCGGGCCCTGTTCGGACGCCAGGATAGGATCGATCACCGTGCGCATCGCCGTGGGCTCGGACCACGCCGGGCTCGGCCTGAAAGAGTCACTGGCCAGGCATCTGGCAGAACTCGGGCACGAGGTCGAGGACCTCGGGACCCACGGGCTCGATTCCGTCGACTACCCGGACTTCGGTGCGGCGGTGGGCCGGGCGGTCGCCGCCGGCGACGCTGCGCTTGGAGTGTGCTGCTGCGGGACCGGGATCGGCATCGCCATCGCGGCGAACAAGATCCGCGGGGTACGGGCCGCCGTCGTCCATGACGTGAGCTCCGCCCGCCTCGCCCGTGAGCACAACGACGCCAACGTCGTGTGCTTCGGCGCCCGCCTGATCGGGCCGATCACGGCGCTCGACGCGCTCGACGCTTTTTTGTCCTCGCACTTCGCCGGGGGGCGCCACCAACGCCGCATCGACAAGATCGAGGCTCTCGAGGACGCCGACGCACTGGAGGACCTGCACCCATGACCGAGCCGATCCCCCCCGGCACCGATGCGCTCGCGGGCGACCCCGAGGTGGCCGCCCTGCTGGCCGCAGAACTCGATCGCCAGCGGACCACCGTCCAGCTCATCGCGTCGGAGAACTTCACCTCGCCGGCAGTGCTCGCGGCGAGCGCCTCGGTGCTCACCAACAAGTACTCCGAGGGCTACCCCGGTCGCCGCTACTACGGCGGCAACGTCTACGCCGATCAGGTCGAGGACCTGGCCCGTCACCGAGCGGCCTCACTGTTCGGCGCCGAGCACGCCAACGTGCAGCCGCACTCGGGAGCATCGGCGAACCTGGCCGCCTATCTCGCCCTCGTCGAGCCCGGCGACACGATTCTCGCCATGCGCCTCGACCAGGGGGGCCATCTCACCCACGGCTCCCCGGTCAGCATCACTGGAAAGACCTACCGCTTCGTCTCCTACGGGGTCACCCCAGCAGCCGAGGACGGCAGCGGCGAGCGCATCGACCTCGACCACGTGCGGGATCTCGCTCGCGCGGAGCGTCCGCGCCTCATCGTGGCGGGGACGACCGCCTACAGCAGGATCATCGATCCCCGGCCGTTCCGGGAGATCGCCGACGAGGTCGGGGCCCGCTTCATGTTCGATGCGGCCCATCCTGCCGGGCTGATCGCCGCCGGGGTCCACCCGAGCCCGGTGGGCGTGGCCGACGTGGTCACCTTGACCACGCACAAGACGCTGCGCGGCCCGCGCGGCGGGGCGATCCTGTGCCGGGAGGAGCTCGCCAAGGCGATCGACGGTGCGGTCTTCCCCGGCCTGCAGGGTGGCCCGCTCGAGCACGTGATCGCCGCCAAGGCCGTCGCCTTCGGCGAGGCCGCGCGCCCGGAGTTCAAGGCCTACGCCGGCCAGATCCTGCGCAACGCCGTCGCCCTTGCCGCCTCGCTCGCGGGCGAGGGCTTTCGCCTCGTGGCGGGGGGAACCGAGAACCACACGGTGCTCGTCGACCTGCGCGCCTTCGATCCAGAGCTCACCGGGAAGCAGGCCCAGGAGGTGCTGGACCGGGCGGGGATCACCTGCAACCGCAACCAGATCCCCGACGACCCACGCTCGCCCTTCGTGACGAGCGGCCTGCGACTCGGGACCCCGGCGGAGACGACCGCAGGGATGGGCGAGGCCGAGATGGGCGAGATCGGCTCGCTGATCGCCCGGGTGCTCTCGTCGCGCGACGACGAGGCCGCCATCGCCGAAGTCCGTGAGCAGGTCCGCACCCTCTGCGCCAAGTTCGACCCCTACCCCGCACCCCTGCCGGGGGCACCCGTCGCCGGAACGCTCGGGTCTCGATAGGTGGGAACGAACGCCTCCTACGCCGTCATCTTCGGCGTCTCGGCGGTCGCCTCCTTCCTGCTCACCTTTCCGGTCCGTCGCCTGGCAGAGCGCACGGGAGCGCTGGCCGCCCCGGGCGACCAGCACATGCACGTCAAAGCCACCCCCACCGTGGGCGGCGCGGCGATGCTCGGCGCCTTCGCGCTCGCCTTGCTGCTCGGCTCGCGCCTCGGCGCCTTCCAAGGCGCCTTCAGGGGCAGCTCGGAGCCGATCGGGATCCTGCTCGCCGCAGTGGTGATCTACGGCGTCGGCCTCATCGACGACGTCCGGGACATCTCGGCGCCGGCGAAGGTGGCCGGCGAGGTGCTCGCAGCGATGATCCTCGTCTTCTTGGGGGTCACGATGTACTACTTCAAGATCCCCTTCGTCGCCGACCCGATCGTGCTCTCGGCGTCCGTGCTCCCCCTGATCACCGCGGTCTGGGTGGTGGGGATGACCAACTCCGTCAACCTCATCGACGGGCTCGACGGCCTCGCTGCGGGAATCGTGGCGATCGCGTCGGGGTCGCTGGCCATCTACGCGATCCACCTCTCGTCGCAGAACCTCCTGCCGCCGGACAGCCTCGGGCCCCTCGTCGCGGTAGCCACCTCCGGCATCTGCGTGGGCTTTCTGCCTCACAACTTCCACCCCGCCAAGATCTTCATGGGCGACGGCGGCGCGCTCTTGCTCGGACTGCTCATGGCGGTGTCGACCATGCTCGTCGGGGGCCGGGTCGGCACGGCGTCCGGCGTGGCCAAGGACGTGAGCGGCCTGACCTTCTTCCGCTTCGCTCCCCTGTTCGTGCCGTTCTTCATCCTCGGTGTGCCGCTGCTCGACACCATGTTCGCCCTGGTGCGCCGCACGATCCGCCGGTCCAGCTTTGCCGAGCGAGATCTCGGGCACCTGCATCACCGCCTCGTCCGCCTCGGCCACGGCCATCGCCGGGCCGTCCTCATCTTGTGGGCGTGGACAGCGGTGCTGTCCGGGTTCGTCCTCGTCCCGGTGTTCGACCCGCGCGCCAACGCCGTGGTGCCGTTCGGCGCGGCGATCCTCGGAGTGGGGCTGTACACGTTCTTCAGGCCGGCCGGTCGGGCCCAGCCTGTGCTCGACCCGACGATCGCGCTCTCCTCGGGCAGCCCCGCACCCGTCCCGGCGCTGCCGGAGGCCGAACCGACCGGC
>JAODBN010000425.1 GCA_025463965.1 Acidimicrobiaceae bacterium | reverse complement strand
GCCGATAGCACCGGTCTGCGTTGTGCCACCTGTCCGGTCTCTCGGCGGCTCAGTTGCCCGATCAACGATGAGGCCGCGACCGCGATCGCTGCAATTGCAGGAATGAGCAGCACGTAGAGAAATTGCTCTTCGTTTGCACCTGCTACGACTTCATAGGAAACGGTGAGTGCCCCAAACAGGACAACCGCGCCGAGCAGCTTGCGGTCTTGCTCGTGCTGGAAGAGGAGGTAGAAGCCGCTGAGCACGCCGAGGGCTACTAAGACGTAAGTCGTCCCATAACTAGGGGCCGCGACGATCACGTCGTGGACCAGAGAGGGTGACTTGGGTCCATTGAATGCGCCGACCGAGTGGACTAGTCCAAGAAGGCGCTTAATCCCGATGAAGTCCTGGTCGAACCAGTCGCCCAGCTGATTTGTCAGCGCGAGCGATACGAGGTACGCGGCGTAAGGGATGACTGCGCCAATGAAGGCCAGCAGCGCTAGGCGACGCTCGACCAACCACTTTCTCCAATACAGGACGAGAAGCGGCCCGACGGTGATGACGGCTGCCAGCTCGAGCGTGACGGTTCCTAACCCCATCAATATTCCGGCACAACAGGCTTGGATACCGAGGTGCGATCTCCGAGCCGAATGCGATCGTCGGTGCCCTGCTATCCCGAAAAGTACGAAGTAGCCCGCCAGCACGAAGGCAAGCGCCGGTGTCTCGAGTAGGACTCGACCATTCAGCCGGAGCGCGAACGGGTCGACAGCGAAGAGCAGGGCCGCTACAACCCCACACTTCCAACCCGCCAACCGGTAGCCGATGCCGAAGAGCAACACCGCAGTGGCGATGGCGAACAGACCGACGAACAAGCGCATGGAATCGACCAGCTGGAAATAGCTGCCAGTCACCCTGACGGCGTCCTGCCAAAGCCCTCCCATCAGAAAAAACAGCGGGGGATGCAACAGAAACGGGCCCTCGCTCGCGTAGTGCGGTGGATAGTGTCCTTGATGGACCGAGGTCGAGATGTCGGTGTAGTAGATCTCATCACCGAACAGGTCGTAGGCATGGGGAAAGCCGATGCGCAGGACACCTGCTAGGCCGGCTACGCCTAGGCATGGCACGGCAACGGTTCTCAACCAGGGGATCAGCCGCCCTCCGGTCCGCTCGGGAAAGGCCAGCATTTCCCCAGCCGGCGGGGCGTCGCCCGGGAACGGTACCGAAGGAGGGTCGCTCTGTATGGCGCCACCCGGCGACGAACTTGCCCGGAGCGACAGATCCGCACGACGCTCCAGCTGCTCGATCGGCAATTTGTCAGCGGCGTTCATCCCAGGTTCGCGTTCGTCGATGACGTAATGGAGAGATGTTCCTTTCCCCAGATTCGTCGCATCGCCCGTCCCGCTCTGCGACGCTGAAAGTCGCCGACTGCAGCCAGGTACGCCTGCTCCTGCGCTCGTGCGGCGAGATCCCAGTCGAAGCGAACGGCCCTCTCCCGAGCGGCTGCGCTCATCGCGGCCCGGCGCTCCGGATTGAGGAGGATGGACTCACAGGCTTGGGCGAACGCCCCGGTGTCAAACGCCTCCACGAGGACCCCACAGTCCGGCGAGACGATCTCTTGGAGCGCAGGAAGAGCAAATGCCACGACAGGAGTTCCGGATGCGAGCGCTTCGGCTGCGACGATGCCGAAGCTCTCGAATCGCGAGGGGATTGCCACGACGGAAGCCCGGCGGAGCAAGTCGCGTTTCTCGCCGCCATCGACGCGTCCAAGCATCTCCACGCGTCCGGCAAGCCCGAGCTGTGCGATTAGGTCGACTAACTGGTCTGCCTGGTACCCGTCGCCGGCGAACAGCAGTCGAACCGTGTCGTCGGTGACGGCAACCCGTGTGAACGCTTCGAGGAGCAAGTCAAGGCCCTTCTCCGCAATCTGCAATCGTCCCAGGTACAAAATTTCGCGTGCCCGTTCCGGGTACGGAAGTGACGACCTGAGCATCTCGGGTACGCCCGCATAGACGGTATCGACGTGCGCGTGAGGGTTTCGCCGGAGGATCTCGCTGGCCATGTATTGGGAGACGGCCACGAAGTTTCTGTGGGCTCGTACGCCGAGCTCCTCTGCGAGGAAGAACGGAAATCGGTACTTCTTCGAAGTCTCCCTGGCGAACATCCATTGGACGACTGCCACAGCGGGAGCGCGCGTGAACAGCGGGACGGCGACGCTCGACATTGGAGCGGCGAAGTCTTCGACTACCAGATCAGCACGGTGGGCCAACACGAAGAACGGGACGGAGACGTGATAGGTGATCATGCGGCCAATTCGTCCCAACCATTTGTAACGCAGTCCAAGGTGGCGGTACGCGACTCCGTCTTCGACGCGCGGGCGTGCTCCTGGATAGGGACACGCCACCACGGTGATTCGATGACGAGAGGCAAGCCGTCTGTTGACTTCGCGCGTCCGGATCCCTCCGCCGCCACTGCCGGGCTGACGGTGCTCTTCGAATGCCAGATGGAGAATGGCGAGCCCCTCGCCGTCGCGAGCTGGCTGGGCCTTCGCCGTGCCACGCGGCCGACGGCTCCAGTTGTCTCCACGTCGATGCTCTCCCGAGCGAGTGGACTGCATTGGGTCGCTCACGATGGCCTGCCATCAAGCAATCGGCGATTCGCGGCCGGCGTGAGCGCGAGAAAGGCCTCGGCGTATCCTCGGCCGGCGAGACCATGTAAGGAGCGCCACCGCTGAAGCGCCAGGTGCGCGGCACCATCCGCCTCGTCGAGCTCGTGGCAGTTGAGAGCAGCGATCTTGTCGTCCCACCAGTCGCTGACGTCGACGAGTCGGTTCGGCGGAAGCGATGCCCACACCTCATAGGTCCAGATGGCGCAAAGGTCAGGCAGTTCGAGATTGGCCACACTCAACGCCACCGCGCGGTGGTCAGGGTGCCCGTCGAGCATCCATGGAGCGAAGACAAGGTCTGGCTCGAACTCATCGATTTCCCGTGCCAGCAGTTTGTCGAGCAGGTCGGAGCAGCGGTCGAGGCCTGCATCCGGCAGGCCGAGAAACATCGGAGGTCTCACTCCAAGTCGCTCGCAGGCAGCGATCGCCCGGATGCGTCTACGTCGTGCGACCTCTCGCCCTCCACATGCCGCTTCGAGGCTTGCCTCGCCGTCAGTCGCGATGATCACTCGAACTTCGCTACCCGCGCTCGCAAGCAGGGCGAGTGTTCCTCCGCATCCAATCGTCTCGTCGTCGGGGTGTGGGGCGATAACGACGACACGCGCCGCCTTGGGCACGACGACAGCGGGGCCTGAGCCTGCGAGCGATATTGCGGTGACGAGGCCTTCCCATTGCGCTGGCGGCGTGAGCGGCCTCATGACGTTCGCTGCCTTGTTGCTCAGCCACCGAAGATCGCGTTGTCTGTGCGCCCAGCTCCGGGCCCGTCGGACCGCCTTGCGCTCGTCGCCTCCAAGGGCGGTGCCGCTCTCTTCGCCGGTTGCGCCGTCTTCACCCCGCCGGGTGCGGAAGACGGCGATCCCGGCGACGGCGAAAGACCCGGCCAACCAGAGGGGCACGTCGGACCGTGCTTCTCGGAGCGCGAATCCGTACAACGCGGTAAGGGCGCAACCGCTCAGGCAACGGCGGAACGGATGAGTCGAGGGGAAAGCTCGGCGGATACAGACGAGCAGGGCGAAGGCGATGACTCCGAACGTGCCTGCTGCGGCCCAGGCGAGCGTGTCGACCGAGGACGAGGAGAAGCTGAGTATCCCGGACCCGACGACACAGCCGACTGCGAGCACCTTGAGCGGCGCTTTGAAACGACCCGCGGCCTGGAAGAAGGTGGTGGTCAGATTGATTAGTCCGGCCGCCAGGCCAGCGATGGCGAGAGGCATGAGCAGATGAGCATTTGATCCATAGCGGATCGGAAGTACGAGATCGAGCACCCGAGTGGGCAGCGTTGCTGCGATTGCGGCAGAGGCAGAGGCGATCGCGAGGTACATCGTGATCGTCTGGTCAACGGTGCGGCTGAACTCGCGCCCGCGGTCAGTCGCGCTCAACCGAGGGAAGATGACCATGCTGACGGCGATGGAGGCAAAGAACGGAAGCCGGGAGAACATCGCCATCGCCTGGTACCCGGCGAGTGACACCGTCCTGCCGTGGAAGAACGAGCCGACAATGATGTCCAGTGTCACAAGCAGCGAAACCGCCAACTGGACGGATCCGATGCGTGCAGTGTCGGCGCCGGCGGAGCGGACTACTTCCCGCCGGGGCCGGCGTGCTTCCCGACGCACCAGAAACAGGCCGTAAAGGGCCAAAGTTGTTGAAGCAATCGCAGTTCCTGTCATCGCTCCGACGGCGTGCAGGCTTGTCGCCGCCAACGCCATGCCCAAGCCGAGCTTGATCACGACCTCCACGACACAGATCACGGACAACGCGACAAAGCGGCCGAGGCCCTGGAGGTATCCGACAGCCACACCTGCGACAAAGATGCTGAATGCGCTGATCGCCGTGGCGATCTGTGCTCCAGGGCTCGCGTAGCGAGCGGAAAGCGCCACCACGAGCAGAGCCGCCGCGCCGCCGCATATTGCTGCTCCAAGGATCGTGAAGCCGACCGTTTCCCGTCGCTCGACGCTGCCAGGGGCGGTCCGCCGAATACCACGGGCGAGAACCCAAGGCAGGGCGGCGTTCGAGGCGCTTCCCACAACAAGCAAAAGCGAGGAGAGGCTCGAGACTTCCGAGAAGTCGGCCGGCACGAGCAGCCAGATCACCGCGAGGCTGAACCCGTAGTTTCCAATGCCCACCACCACGGTTGCTGCCATGAGCTGCAGGCTGTGACGACGAATGCCTGCTTCCTCGGGGACAGCAGGCGTAGGTTGCACTTGGTTCGGAAGTGACAGGTCCGCGGTCATGACGCTGTCCATAGGGGTCCACGATCGGCCTCCAGTGGCTGGAGGAAGCCGAGCTCCGCTGCACCGGCGTCAAGATCCCAGCCGATCAGGTCGGCGGAGCGAGCCAACCGGATCGAGCGCACGTGGTCGAGTGCCAAGCCGATGCGAATGCAGGCGCTCCGGGCGCCTTCCTCGTCTGCTCCAACGAGGAGGAGGGCGACGGTATTGGACGCAAAACGGACTTGGTCCTGACGTCGGAGCCGCCTCAAGAACTCGATCGGAAAGAAAGACCGTTCCAATGCGACAACCGTCGCCGCATCGCTGGACTCGCGCCGGTCGAGCAGCGGATTCAGCCGGCGGTCCCGCTCGCTCGCGAGGATGCCGAGGAGGCGATCCGCCGTCGCGTTCCAGTTGAACCGCTGGGCACGTGCTCGACACCGGTTCGCCCACACCTGTGCAGTCGTCAGCTCCTCAAGGGTGCGGAGCGCGGCGACGATTGCTTTGCCGAAGTCATCCTTATCGTCGGCAAGCCATCCGGTGACCCCGTCCTCAATAGTGTCCTGAAGTCCCGGCACGCGAAGGCTCAGGGCCGGGACCCCGTAGGCCGCGGCCTCCATGATCGACATGCCCCATCCCTCGGCAACGCTTGGAGAGACGCAAAGCCATGACGACGCAACCAGTTCGTCTCTGCGAGCGTCCGAGACCTTCCCATGGAAGACGACTTGTTCGCGCAGGCCGAGCTCTTCTACGAGACGTTCGAGAGCTATGCGCTCTTCGCCGTCGCCGACCAGGTGCAGCTCCATATCGGGGACCTCGTTGATAACGACCTCGCCGATCGCACGTATGAGCAGCTCCAGGCGCTTCTGTCGCACGAAGCGACCGACATAAATGATCCGCGGCCGCTCGCTTCGGGCCACCTCGGCCTCGTTGCGCGTGGCGTCCTGACCGCACGGGACAAGGAAGATAGGTCCCCGAAAGCTCAGTTGCCGACGGACCTCGGTTCGCGAGGAGGGCGACACTACGCATACCGGCCGAAGCCCGTAAACCCAGCTGCTCGCCTGGTTTTCGAGGAAACGTCCGATGAAGGTCAGCCAACGCGGGAAATAGAGAGCGAACTGATGCTGATGGACGTGGTGGATAAGCAGTGCGACCGGGGTTCTCTGGCGGACGACAGCCGGGCTGAAGAACGGAATCCCGTTCTGGGAGTCGATGACCGCATCGATTCTCCTCAGTCGAAGCAGGATCCAAAGCAGGGCAAGCGGATAGACCGTAAAGGTGTTCCCCATGCGGACGATCGTGCAGAACGGCGTCTCGGTGCGACGCGCAGCACCCCGGTACCCTGCCGTGACGAGGGTAACTCGTGCACCGTGCGCGTGGAACCGTTCGGCAATCCGTTCGCAGTAGATCTCAGCGCCGCCCGCCTTTGGATGAGTGCTATCGCGCCAGTTGCAGATGACGATGTGCCTGCGATCCCAGGGGCCAGGCTCGGCTCCCAGATGGTCGCGCCGGCGCCGCCGCCTAGGCGGCATGAGGGGCTTGTGAGGCTCGCGCCACCTTCCACAAGTACCAAAGATCGAGGGCAGCCTCGAGGCCATCGTGGATGGGTCGGAAGGTGGACCCGGGCCGGTCGCTCCAGTCGACAGGAAACTCCCGGACGGGAAGATGCAATGCGTGTGCCCGAACAAGCAGTTCGATATCAAAGGCGAAACCGGATATCGCGGCGCCGGAGAAGAGCTGTTGGGCTGCCTTCCGCTGGAAAAACTTGAATCCGCATTGCGTGTCGTGGATTCCCCCGGCCAGATCTCTCGTCACCAATTGAAACGCTTTGGCACCCGTTTTTCGGATAAAGGGCTGCGCTTCTCGTAAATTGGCTCCGGCGCAGCGGCGCGAACCGACCACGACGGGCCATCCCTGCTTCAGGTAACCCACTGCGTCGTCGAGCGCTGAGGCCGGCGTTGCGAGATCGGCATCGCAGAAGCCGACCCATCGTGCATCGGACAAGAGGACGCCACGGGCCACCGCATTGCCCTTGCCCTTGCTCGAGCATCCGGTGATGACTAGTCGATCCGGCCCGACCATCTCGATGACACGGTCGACAACTTCTGCCGTTCGGTCGCTGCTCCCGTTGTCGATCACGCGTACCACGGCGGAGAGGGACATCGATCGAACCTGCTCGACCAGCGCCAGTAACGTCGGCCCTATCCGTTCCTGCTCGTTGAAAGCGGGGACCACGATTTCAAGGTCGATGCCGGGGCCGTTGCCTTCACCGGTCGTCTTGTTTCCGGTCTCGAGCGGCACGCGATGTTGAGGTGGACCGATCCCGGCGTCGAGAAGATCGCGATCGGTATACGAGGTTGCGGCCGCGGCGAAGTCACGGCTCAAGCGCATTTCGGCCATACGTGTTCCAATCGTCCCTGGTGTTGTCGGCCCTGGTGTTCGGCTGGCTCCCAGGGTAGGAGGGCGCTGTGAGCGGCCCATCACGGCTTCGTGCCCATCGCGTCACCGGGCCGTCACCGGCCCGTCTCGCTGGGAACCCCAGCGCGAGCGCGAAGCCGGCGACGCTCGAACGGTGAGCGCGCGGTCCCCACCCGACGAGTCGATTCCTATGTGACCATGGCCGGGAATCACTCCCTGACGTACCGGCTATCTCCGCCGACGAGTAGCTGCGTTATTGCAGTCGCTGTAACGCGACAGTCATCTAAGCGGTGGTCCAGCAGCAGCGGCAGGGTGTCTTGCACCCGCCGGGCGTCTTTCGGCGAGAGACAGCAGCAGTCGGCGTGACGGTGGCGGACGTGGAGGCTAATAATCAGTTCGATCGACGACTGATGACGCGACGGTGGCACATGCCAACATCTGTAGGGCCTGCCACCATGCGTGGGCGCAGTACCACGGCCCGTAGTGACTTTCATGCCATGTTCCCAAGACGCTTCAGGCAGGTGGCCAGGGGTAGAGATGTTGCTGACGGACGTCGAACCGACAACCCCGAGGAGAAGGGCCCTGTTCCGGACGCCGTCATGCGCTCGTCATCTGGAGGGACGGCGCAGTCAATAGAGACCTTTAAGGTGACGTCGAGTGTTCACGAATGTGGGGGCAGTTCACCACCATTCCGAACCCTCCATTTCTGGGCTGAGGTCGTGATGGCCAGCAACCGTCGAGGCGAGGACGCTAACGCAGAGCCGCCAAAGCTTTCTCTGTACCTCCTCGGTGAGTTCGCGCTGCGCCGCGACGGTGAGGAAGTCCCACTCGCTCAAGGGGCGCGGCGATTGGTCGCATTCCTAGCTCTACGCGGCAAGTGGCTCCCGCGGGGTTATGTCGCCGGAACCCTTTGGGGCGAGGCCTCCGAACAACGCGCGCATGGCAGCCTGCGCTCGGCATTGTGGCGGCTGGGAATGACGGGACTCTCGATCATCGAATCGGGACATGACGAACTCCGAATTCATCCCGCCCTCGACGTCGACGTACATCGGGGGTCAGCCCTAGCCCACGACCTTCTTGCGGGTCGTTTCGAGAGCGAGAGCATCGAAATGGCCGAGTCTGGCTTGTGGCAGGAGTTGCTGCCCGGCTGGTACGACGACTGGATCATTGTCGAGCGTGAGCACCATCATCAGCTCGCTCTGTTGACCCTGGAGGCGCTCGCGGAGCATTGCACCGATGTCGGGCGCTTCGACACGGCAGTCCTGGCGGCGCGAATGGCGATCGAGCGAGAGCCCCTACGAGAGAGCGCACATCGAGCTCTCATCAGGGCACACATCGCCCAGGGCAACGTCGCCGAGGCGATACGCCGCTGTCGCGCGTACGAGCAGTTCGTGCTGCACGACCTCGGCATCGACCCCTCTCCCAGAATGGCCGAGCTGCTCAGTGCCCCCGACATCGGCATTCGGCACAACCACTGAGCCTGTCAGCAGGTACCTGAGCCATTCGGCGACAACTCCCGACCAGTGGTTGCGTGCACAGCGACCTTTGGCGGGACCAGCCGCGTCCCACGACCTTTGAACGGGTGCTGTTCCGATCGCTGAGCGCGTCCCTACCACGCCGACCATCAGCAGTGAGGCATTGCGCCGAGACGCACCGCCTCCATAGAAAGTGAACCGATGATCAAGCTTCTCTCTCGCAACGATGGGGCATTGCTTGTCGAACGATGCCGCGGCCGATACGCTCCCCGATGAAGTGTTCGCTGAAGGTCAGGCCTTCCGCAGGCGTCAGGAGCATTGTGGTCAGCACGTTCCTTGATCAGCCCTCCGGCTGGTGCTCCTGCGCTCAATAGGCCAGTCGGGCTCGTTGCGCCCGCCTCGAGGCAGGCGGAAGGGCCTGGGCTCTCTTCTTCGGTCGTTGGCTCGGCGCCGCATCCTGCTCACTGGAGGGATGGCTCTGGTCCTCGGCGCGAGTCTCCTTGGCGCAACGACCTCCGCAGCGCCTCGCCAGTCCGGAACGGTCTTCGGTGTGCTCGAAGCCAATCCAGCCGACCTGGCGGCTGATTACATGGCAGGTATCCGACTCGCGACGGTCTCTCTGTGCTGGAGCGCATGGGAGCCACGCCCGGGTGTCACGGATGCTTCGTACCGGGCCCATGAGCAGGTGGCCGTCAATGCGTTTCGCAAAGCGGGCTTTGCAATAGCGGTCGACATCGGCTTGCAATGCGCGCCCAGTTGGGTACTCAATATCGGCCAACTGATGGATCAGTACGGGGAGAGCTCGGGGACCGCGAACTTCGAGTTCAATGCGGCCGTGCGAAGCGCAGCCGGTCACTACATGCGGCAGGTGGTCGCCGCGCTGGGACCTGTCGAGTACTACCGTGTCGGCCTCTCGGCCGTCGGAGAGGTCCTCTACCCGGAAGCGCCGAAGAACAATTGGTGGGCGTTTGACCCGAACGCGCAGGGGATTGCACATGACCTGCCGAAGGGGACCCCGCCGTCGCCGCTCCCGGGATGGGTTCCCGGCACGCCCACCTTCCGGGGAGCCCAGCTGAGCCAAGCCCAGGTGGCCCGCTGGTACACGTGGTATCTGAACGCGTCGATTAATGCCACGAAATGGGAGATTTCCACGTATCGGGCCTCCGGTTACACTGGTCTGTTGCAGCTCGTCATGCCCGGGGACGGTGCAGAACCCTATCTGTACAACGCGCGGATCGCAGCGGACCTCGCGGAGGTGCCTTACGATCCGGTTCATACGTTGAACACTGGGGCGGTGTGGAATGTCGTGCTGGATAAACTCGCGAAATATCGGGAGCTAGTGCTCGACATCTCCAGCGTAGGTGACGGCAGTGGTTCACCTTCGAACAACGGGTGCAGCCCGCTCGATTCGTCCGTGCCGATCGGCAGCTCCGCGATGATCGACTGGTCGGACACCCGATATCTGTCGTATCTCGCTAGGCGTCACGGTCTTGCGGTGATTGGGGAGAACCCGGGAAACGATCCTGCCAGCGCGTTGCCAGCCATTCTGCGCCTCGTACGATCCTGCAACCTCGGAGCGCTTCAATGGGCTTGGGACTTTCAGCTCCAGGGGAGTCGATATGTCTCACTCGCCGCATATCGGGCTGCGATTCAGGGGTGATGAAGTGGTCCCGGGTCAGTTCTCCGGCGTACAGAGCTGTGAGCAAGGGGGGAGCACACAGTCAGCGCGGGTCCGCTCTGTCTAGATTCCAGTGGCGAGAGAGGGTGGCGAGCCACTGTCCGTTCGAGATCGGACGCATGAGAAAACGGCTGATTGTGTGCTGCCCGCCTTCGCTGTCTCCATAGAGCAGGTCGACGGTGAAGGTGCGCTGCTCTTTGATCACCTGGATCGTTGAAGCGAAAACCGGATCTGCGGGGTCCCGCAGGGCACCTTGCCAGAAGCCGGTGTCTCCCGGTGGAATGTAGAGATCCCTTGTCAGCCGACGGAAAGCTGCGATTTCCTGCCCCGAGGGTCGATCGCTGGGTACGCCCTCGATGATGCCCCAACGATCGAGCACCGCTAGGCCCCTGCCAGAGTTGCGCAGGGCGATTACTAGATAGATCACCTCATCCGTAGCCTCGGCGACGCCATGACCGCCGCTCACCTGGATCCAGTGGTCGTCGAGGAAGCCGACCTTCTGTTGGGCGTCATCGAGCCGAGAGGCGACGAGCAGCGGACGAATATTGGCGAGCAGTGCCGCTTCCGTTGCCCGGGCAGCGCGCTGGGAGGAGCGAACAGCGACGAGTGTCGAGACGGCGAGTGCCAACGTGCCCGCCGCCGTAGCGGCGGAGGCACCGGTGCTCGCCCAATCGATCATTGGCGCACCGAGGTAAGGCGCTCCGGCAAGTTGAACGCCAAGGTAGGGCTCATGACTCGCATGGCGCACGAACGAGGGCGCGAGCGACGCTGTCACCACCTAACCCGCTAGACGGCAGAGCACCTCGGCCACCCGGCGGGTGGCAACTGGGGGAGCACCACCCGCGAGGTCTCTGTCGCGTAGCGACGTTTCCGGCCTGGGCAGCAGCACAATTAGGAGCGCTGCCTGAAGAAACGTCACCCTGGTTCGCGAGCACATCACTAGCCTACGCGTGCATGCGATTTCCACGGATCTGCCGCCGAAGTTGAACGCATCTCACGGGGGTGCGGCCGGCCTCTCGAGGCTAGGTTGGCGCTGCCCACCTCCGGAGAATCGGGCTGCGAGGTTCGAGGTGCCGTGGCAAAGAACAAGCCGGGGCGGTAGTCGCCGGCTACCTTCGACGCCTACTGATTGCGCCTCGAATCATCCGGGTGCCGACAGCTCCGAGGGAGGCGAAAGTCTCGCTCGCTGCTTATCGGGCGGCTCGATAGATGGGTGATGAGCCGGTTCCGGGCGTTTGACTCTGCGATGCGGTGCCCTACGTTGATGGGTGGGATCTGTTCCAATTGCAGTAGTACTGCCCCGTGGCTTAGCAGGAGGTGCGTCAGGCCGAGATCGAGCGGCCTGTCCTGAGAGATGCACTTGCATTACCGGCGGCGCACCCGGCCTGGAGTTCGGTGGCCATTCAAAGGTACGGTGGGCCCGACGCGTTCGGAGAATCGCACGACCCGCGAGGTCGGAGGTTGACCGTGGCGAAGAGCAAGGTGGGAGCTGTACTGGTCGGCGATCTTCGACGCTTACTAATCTCGCTCGCTGCCATCGCCAGATCCCCGGACAATGAGGTCGCGTATGCGAGTGAGGATGCCGTGGGGCCTCTGAGCCGTGCGCATGCGCTACAGCCACCGGAGAAGACGATCCTCGAGCGGCTCGAGCCGTGGCTGCGGGACAAGAGGATGCTGGATGTCGGCGTTGGAGGGGGTCGGACGACAATGCATTTTGCCGACCGAGTGGCGACCTACGTTGCCGTCGATTTCTCACCTCAGATGATTGAGGCTTGCAGAGCGACCTTCTCCGAGCGAGCGGACGAGTTGTCCTTCCTGGTGGCCGACGTGCGGGATCTTGGCGCTTTCGAAGCGGAGTCGTTCGACTTTGTCTTGTTCAGCTATAACGGCCTCGATACGGTCGATGACATTGATCGGCAACAGGCACTGCGCGAGCTCAGGCGTGTGTGTGGCGGGGAGGGCGTCTTCTGTTTCTCTTCCCACAATCTTTGTTCACTCGAGCAGCTCTTCCGCCTCAGTGATGCACAGCGGGCTAACCCGTACATGGCGGTTCGTGGGCTGGTTCAGCTGGGGTTGCTTCGGTTGCTCAATGAGTCGCCCAAAGTCTTGACCGCCCGTAGCCACGCACTGGTCCGGGATGGTTCCCTTGAGTTTCGTCTCAGGCATTACTACGTGCGCCCCAGTGAGCAGGTCCGCCAACTTCACGCTGCGGGCTTTGCAGCCGTCGAGATCTTTGGCCTCGACGGCCGATGCATCGACTTAGAGGTGGCTGACCAATCGCGAGACGCGTGGCTCTACTACCTTGCCGGCCGGCCCAGTCCGTCTACCTCCGCCGTCTGAGTTTGAGCAGGATGGTCAAGCTTCCCAGGGCCTCTCTTGCGTCCTTACTTATGCCCGATCTCGTGAGGCTGGCGAGGGCTGTTCGCGGCGTCCGACGCGTTCTGTCGGACTACGCCGACACGTGAAGAAAGGCGCGTCTGGTTCGCCAGTCTCGGAGTGAGCGGCCGGACTGTCCAGGCCTAATGCAACGGGCGCTAGAGGGCGGTGGATGGCGGGGCAGCTCCGTCCACCCGTTCGGCGAGCTTGGCTGGATGGTGCCGACAGCGCGGTCCTGTCTGCGTCCCTTACCGGTGCCTCGACAGGGCGCGGGTCCGCGTCGGTCCGTCCTGCTCGTCCCGAGCGCTCATCGTGGGTCAACGCTCTGCAGAGCGGATGTGTCGGTCGTCGAGGGAGGACGATGTCAATCGTCGCGGCTGCAATCGCGCACCCGAGACCGCCGGGGCGTGCCATCGAAGCCGTAGACACCCTCGACGTCGCCTCGCTCGGTACGAGCAGCCGCCCGGGTTTCGTCGAGACCACGAATTGGTCGCGGGGCCTGCCCGACAAGTACGCGCCGAGGCGCTCCTCCGAGAGACCGACGCCGCAGTGAGGCGAGTGTGTCGAAGTCCCAGCTCGCACGCCGCGTCGAGCGCGCCCTCGGCCGTCGCCCTGTCGACGGATGAGGTCAGCCCGGCGAGCGGCGGGCAGCCCAGAACGAAGCGGTCGATGTGCAGGCCGAAGTGCCCGAGCGGCACTCGCTCGATCAACGGATGCGCTCGCTTATGACGTCCGAGGTGGCAGCCGGAGACCGACCAGACCCCCGTCCACGATGAGGTCGGTGCCAGTCGTGGAGCCCGCCAGCGGGCCTGCGAGATAGCAGATCGCCGCCGCAACCTCGTCAGCGCTCACCAGCCGGCCCTGGGGCTGACGGGCGACGAGTGCAAGGCGCTCGGCCGCCGGGTCGGCAGCCTGGTCGAGCAGCCGGCCCACCCACGGCGTGTCGGCGGTGCCCGGGTTCACGCAGTTCACTCGGATCCCTTCGACGAGGTGGTCGGCGGCCATCGCGCGGGTTAGGGCGAGGACAGCTCCCTTAGTCGCGCTGTACAGAGCACGGCGAGGAAGGCCGATCACCGCCGCCGCTGAGCACGTGTTCACGACGGCCGCGTTCGCTGACAAGCGCAATGCCGGGAGCGCTGCGCGGCTCACGCGGACGATGCCGAGCACGTTCACCTCGAGACACCGGCGCCACTCGTCGTCGCCGTTCTCCTCGACTGTTCCCTGGGCGCCGATGCCTGCGTTGTTCACGAGGACGTCTAGGCCGCCGAGGCTTTGGATCGCGGCCGCCACCGCGCCGACGACGCTGGCATCGTTGGCGACGTCGCAGACAAACGCCTCGACCGAGGCATCAGGCGGTGGCGTCGCGGGGTCGAGCACGGCGACTCGCGCACCGCGCGACACGAGCATGCGGGCTGTCGCGAGGCCTATGCCGGACGCCCCGCCGGTCACAATCGCGGCGAGCCCGTCGAACTCGCCGCTGGCAGCTTGTCGCTCATGCGACAGGGGTGACTCGCTAGGGGACTGAGATTCGCTCGACATGGGAGGCTCCTTGCTCTTGTTCACGGTCATCGGATGCGGCCAGCGACGGACCGGGCGCCCGCCGCGGCGGTCGCTGAGGGAACCAGAGTGGGGCCGGCACGCGGAAGTTGGAAGTGTCGATGCTGACGACGGTCGTCACCTCGGCCTCTCAGGCCTGGCCGACGTGGCCGGCCTGGCGACCGAGACCTGAAGCCTCGAGCTCGACAAGGTCGCCGGCCGTGAGGAATGGAACGTCGTCGTGTCCGAGTGATACCCCGGGAGGCGTCCCAGTGTTGATGATGTCACCGGGCTCAAGCACCATGAACTGGCTCAAGTACCACACGATGTAGTGGACCCCGAAGATCATCTTCGCCGTGGTCCCGTCTTGGCGGATCACGCCGTTCACCGCGAGCTTGAGGTCAATCGACTGCACGTCGTCGATCTCGTCCGCGCTAGCGAGCCAAGGTCCCATCGGATTGAACGTCTCACAGCTCTTTCCCTTGTCCCAGGTCCCGCCGCGTTCGAGCTGGTATTCGCGCTCGGAAACATCGTTAGAGATCGCATAGCCGAGGATCCCCGCGGCCGCGGCCTCTGGCGAGTCCAGGTAACGGGCTCGAGCGCCCATCACGATGGCGAGTTCGATTTCCCAGTCGGTCTTCTGGGACCCGCGCGGCACAAGGATCTCGTCGAAGGGGCCGACAAGACTGTTGGGCGCCTTCATGAACACGATGGGTTCCGCCGGGATCGGATTGCCGGTCTCCTCGGCGTGATCGACGTAGTTGAGGCCAATACAGAGGATCTTCTCTGGCTTTGCCACCGGGGCACCGATTCTGGAACCGTCCTTCACCGAGACGGCGCCGTTGTCGTCGAGCCCGCCGATCGTCGTGAGCCGCGTGCTCGCCACGAGCCGGCGGACTTGTTCGAGCCCACCGGCGGCGAAGAACGAACCGTCGAGGTCGTGGCCGATGGGCGAGAGGTCGAGCAGTCTCCCCCCTTCGTCGAGGAGCGCCGGACGTTCCACCCCGATTTCGCCGACACGCATCAGCCGCATAGCGTCGATCCTCTCCCGCAGAAGCCTCGCGTCCACGGCGACGTGTTGAATCTTCCCGGCTCGAGCACGCCAAGATCCTATATGGTTTGCAGTCCACAGAGCGCATGGAGGGCAATGGGCTGCCTGGAGCTCTGAGCTAGGCTGTCAACGAGGGAAAAAGGGCCGCAATCGTGCGATGCCGATTCTTCGCCCTGGCGAAGGGCGCCCGTCGTTGCAGGGGCTAGCAGAACCTACGGCTCATGCGAAATCGCCACGGCAAGCCGGTTGCGTGATCCGAGCAGGTGCGCCGTCATTGCTTTTGCCGCCCCCTTTTCGTCGTGCGCCTTCACAGCGCCGAGCACCCTCCGGTGTTCTGCGACCGTGTCCCTTGTGAGCCCCGCGGCGTAGTACAGGCGGTAGAGCTGGGTGTGCGCACGGAGTCGTTCGAGGGTCTCAACCATCAGGTGGACGCCGCTTGCTACCGCAAGGGCCAGGTGAAAGGCGGCATCTTGGGCAGCGAAGGCTCTGTAGCTTTCATAGCTGTCGCCAGGCAACGGCTCACGCATCGCGCTGATCAGGCCCTGGAACTCTCGAATCTGGGCGCCGCTCGCGACCTGCGCCGCCCATGATGCCGAAGCCGGCTCCAGGAGCAGCCGGATCTTGAACAGCTCCTCGAAAGTCCTGGAGTCGATGAGTGGGGCCGCCGTGTAGCCATGGTGGGCTCGCTTCGCGACGAGGCCGTCAGACTCCAGCCGCGCCAGCGCCTCGCGTATCGGCGTCGGGGAAACGCCGAGATCACGCGATAGACCGTCGATCGAAAGCCGGGCGCCGGGCTCAACGAGGTTGTCCATAAGCCGGGCCTTGATGAGCTCATACACCTGGTCGGCAAGCACGGAACGCGTCGGGGTCGGAAGTCCCCGCCAAGGCGAGATTTTGAGTTCCTCCGCTGAGTGCACCGTATTCGAAGGTGCCATTCCGACATCCTATACGATGTCTGGTCTTCCTCACGGCATCGTCCCGGTTTGGTCCTGTCTCGAGATGTTCGCCCCTCCGAGGGACGAGCATGATTCGCCCCGACGGCAACGAACGCGTATCGCCGCGCCGACACTGAAAACCGAGAAAGGTGCCATGGCTCGAATCGCAAGAGCTGAGCTCAGATTCGTTGATCTGAAGCGACTCGTCACGCGCACGGATGCGATCCAGTCATTCGTCAGCCAGGAGACTCCCATCTCACGCTGACCGACGAGGATGGCGCCAGCGGGAGCGGCCACCAACGACACCATCGGCAATGGTGGAAGCTCGATCATGGCGCTGCTTCGCGACTACCTGTTTCCACTCGTCATCGGGATGGAAGCGGAGGAGATCGAGCGCAACTGGCGCACGCTCCTCTACGGCGTACATGGCCTCGCGGTTGGCCCTGTGAGCTCACTCGCATTGGCTGCCATCGACACGGCGCTGCGGGACCTGCGCTGCGTCCGGGCGCGTCTGCCTCTCCACCAGGCGGTGGGTGGCGCGCATTCCAGTCGGCCGCTCTCTTCGGCCGGAGGTGGCTGGCTGCAGCTGTCCGTCGATGAGCTAGTGGCCGAAGGAGTACGCCCGGGTCATCCTGTGAAGGTGGCGACGCTTGAGCGCTGTGCGAACGCGCGCCCGTTGTCGACAGGGATCCGGTGTCGCCGAGTTCACGCCCCCCAGCCGAACGGTTCGTTCCAGTTCCGAAGATCAGTCGAGGTGAAAGACGGGGGCCATATCCGACCACCATTCGCCTTCGCCGGCATCGGGGACTGGTTCCTGCAATGGAGCGGTCAGCGTCCACCAGCGCTTGGTCGTCTCATCCGCGGAGATGCGCGCCATGTCGCCGATGAGATCTGATCCCACATACTCGAGATACGAGAACAGCAAGTCGCCTTTGCGGAAGATCGTGTAGTTCGTGACGTTGCTCTCCCGAAGGGTCTCGAGTACGCCTGGCCACACGGAGGCGTGAAGGCGCTCGTACTCCTCCGCGGCGCCCGGCTTCAGGCGGATTACCGAGCCGATTCTCTTCATGCCACCGTCGTCGGACACCCGAACCGCCCTTCAGTGCGATCGAATTTGTGAGGGTACGTCGCCGCGTGGAGAACCGCCGGGGCCGGGTTGCCCGCGAAGCGTTCCGGGTTCGTCCGATCGAAATCGGCAGCCCGCACAGACGCTCGACGAGCGCGCCGCTCAGATCGTCCGGGTGATGAAGAGGATTCCGATGATGAGCACCACGAGCCCGATGATTGGCACGACGGCCCCGACTGCAACCCTGCCCATCACTCGGAGGAGCCCCGCCCCCAGCAGAACCACACCGACGATGATGGCTATCAGGCCAGCGAGGTCATGCTTGCTGAAGGTGGCCAGTAGGTCTCCGGTAGCAGCGAGCTCGTGCATTTCATCCCTCCGGGGTTTGCGACCTCCGGATGGTAGCCACCGTGGCCTCCCCGGGCACGGATGCTGGCCTCGTTTCCGCTGACTCAGCTTGTCAGGCGGCCATCAGCGCACCCGTGTGCTCGGCCGGCGAGCAACGGCATTTGCCACCGAGCCTGCCGTCGGGCACGGCCCAAGATAACGACCATGCAGTGGGCTGGGCGGGGGAGCGGCAGCGCCCGCCAAGTCTGAGAACGGGGTGGGATTTTGGTCAGTCGGAAACCCGCGGCTCGCCTGCACGCGACACGGCCGACCGGACACTTCGAGACGTGGCTGTACCGTCGAATTGTTCTCGACAGCGAGGGCTCGGTTGGCCTCGAGGTCACCGGAATCTCTGGAGGCGACGGCACGATGCTCGACCGCACCGGCGGCTCGGTCGGCCGCCCCCAGTGGTCGGCCGTCCGCCGACCCGTTTCGGACGTAGGTAGGTAGTGAGAATCTCGCACCGTACGAGCTCGGCAAAGCCCGGTCCTCAAGATCCGCGCCCTACTGCGCCGCCTCCGTCGCCTCCGCCGCGCTGGCGGGTGTTCCTCTTGCCGGTGGGGATAGCCGTCACGCTCGTCCTGCTGTTGCGCGCCGGCACGAGCACAGTCACCCGCAGCTTCAACTACACGGGATTCGTCAACGCCGTGACCAGCAACAAGATCGCCACGGCGACGATCAACGGGACCGGCGCCGTGAGCGGCACGCTGAAGGGCGGCGCCGCGTACACCTCACAGATCCCTACGGCGCTCAACGACCAGTCCCTGACCCCGCTCCTGCTGGCGCACCACGTCCAGGTGACGGGCACCAATCCGAGCTCGACGTCGCTCGCGAGCGTCTTGGTCTCGCTGCTCCCCCTGATCGTCATCATCGGTCTCTTCATCTGGATCGGTCGCCGAAGCCGTAAGCAGCTCGCCGGCGGCCTCGGCGGGATCATGGGCATCGGCAAGTCGAAGGCGAAGGTCTACGACGAGGAACGGCCCTCGGTGCGCTTCGCCGATATCGCTGGCTACGAGGGCTCCAAGGCCGAGGTGATGGAGGTCGTCGACTTCTTGAAGCATCCAGGTCGCTACGCGGCCGCAGGCGCGACCGGCCCAAAGGGCGTGCTGATGGTCGGGCCGCCGGGAACTGGAAAGACCCTGCTCGCCCGTGCGGTGGCGGGGGAGGCCGGCGTTCCGTTCTTCGCACTCAGCGGTTCGAGCTTTGTCGAGATGTTCGTGGGCGTCGGGGCCTCGCGGGTACGTGACCTGTTCGCAGACGCCCGAAAGCGGGCTCCGTCCATCATCTTCATCGATGAGATCGACGCCATCGGCGGAAAGCGCGGCCCGGGAGGCTTCGGCTCCAACGACGAACGAGAGCAGACGCTGAATCAGCTCCTGTCGGACATGGACGGATTCGAGAAGGACGCGAGCGTCGTCGTGATGGCAGCCACCAACCGCGCCGAGATCCTCGACCCGGCGCTGCTTCGGCCCGGCCGCTTCGACCGCACCGTCGAGATCCCCCTTCCCAACCAGAGGGAGCGCACGGCGATCCTCGCGATCCACGCCAAGGGCAAGCGGCTTGGGCCCGATGTCGATCTCGATGCGGTGTCGCGCGCCACGCCAGGATTCTCGGGAGCGGACCTCGCCAACCTCATCAACGAGGCCGCGATCAACGCCGTTCGTGATCACCGCAGCATCATCAGCGCGGAGGACTTCAGGAGCGCTCGGGACCGTCTCCTGATCGGACGTCGGGATGCGTCCAATGCGTTGCTCCCCGACGAGAAGCATGCGGTCGCGGTGCACGAGGCGGGCCACGCGCTCGTCGCCGTGCTCTCCGAGCACGCTGACCCGGTGGCGAAGGTCACCATCCTGCCTCGCGGTGCTGCCCTCGGCGTCACCGAGCAGCTTCCCGAGTCCGAGCGGCACCTCTATCCCGAGAGCTACCTCACCGACACCCTTGCGGTGCGCCTCGGCGGCCGTTCCGCCGAGATCATCGTGCTCGGGGAGCCGTCAACCGGCGCCTCCAACGACCTGTCCGGCGCGACCGAGCTCGCCACCCGCATGGTGCGCGAGTGGGGCTTCTCCCACGAGCTGGGACCAGTTGGATACGGGGGAGAGGGCGGGAGCCGCGACAACCCCTTCGCTGGCCGCCCGTACGCGGAGGAGACCCAGCGCTCCATCGACCAGGAGGTTGCCCGGCTCCTTCGAGAGGCCGAGGTGCGGGCCACCAACTTGCTGACCGAGCACCGCGAGATGCTGGACTCGGTCGTCGAGCTGCTGCTCGAGCACGAGACCATCGACGGTGCTGACCTCGCCGCCATCGCTGGCATGCCGGAGCGCCACGGGGTCGACGAGCGGGTGCAGGCGCCGCGTGCAGTGGCCATGACCCCCGCGCCGAGCGCCGATTGAACTCTGCGCCCCGTCTCGGCGCTCACTGAACGTGCAAGAGCTGGGGTGTCGCGCGCCCATAGTGAGGGTAGATAGAGCTTGGAAACAACGAGAGGAGGCCCCTTTTCATGAGCGGTACTGACAAGCTTGCTGACAAGGCGCAGAGTGCGAAGGGTCACGTCAAGGAGGCGACCGGTCGGGCGACCGGCGACCGCAGCATGGAGATGGAGGGCCGCGCCGATCGGACTGCTGGCAACCTCAAGCAGGCCGGCGAAAAAATAAAAGACGCTGTGAAACCCCAGGGTAAATAGCCGAGGGTCGGCCCGGGTAGTTCCCGGGCAGTCCCTTAGGTCCAGGTGACGAGGCTGGCCCGGCGGAGACGCCGGGCCAGTCCCATGCTCGTCGTGAAGTTTGCGTCGCCAAGCGGGCGCCGCTTCAGCGGCCGGCTGGGCCCGAGGACGGTGTCTGTAGCAGCTGAAACTGGACCTCCCGGCGCGCGCGAAAGCCGAGCGCCTCGTACAGACGGATGGCCCCGCCGTTCGTCGCCGAAACGTGCAGCATCGGAACCTCGCCCCGTACTCGCACCGCGGAGCCCAGCGCGCGGACCAGCCGTGTGGCGAGTCCCTGGCCCTGGTAGGCCGGGTCCGTGCAAACCGCGCTCAGCTCGGTGTAGCCAGGCGGCCGCATGCGCTCCCCGGCCATGGCGATGAGTGCGCCGTTTCGTCGGATCCCGAGGTAGGTGCCGAGCTCTACCGTGCGCGGCAAGAAGGGGCCCGGTTCGGTGCGGACGATCAGGTCGAGCATCTCGGGGACGTGTTCGCTCGAGAGCGGCTCGGTCTCGGGGTCCTCCGCCACCTCAAGTTCTTCGCCGACCATCTGCAGGCCGACTCCGGTCGAGAGGATTGACCAGCCGGCGGGCGGCTCGATCTCCAGGAAGGGGACGAGCACCTCAGAAGCGGGCCCTGCGAGCGCCGCGAGGTCGGCGAAGTCTTCTTCGGTGGCGTCGGGCGCAAGTGCCGCAAAGGGAGAGACGCGCGGGTGATAGCGAGCGGCCCGCCCGCGCACCTCGGCGAGGCGCGAGTGCACTCTGGTCGCCGACGCCCAGACCGGG
>JAODBN010000299.1 GCA_025463965.1 Acidimicrobiaceae bacterium | reverse complement strand
GCCACGATCGAGCCGAACGTCGGCGTCGTCGCCGTACCCGACGAGCGGCTCGAACATCTGGCCGCCCTCTACGACAGCGAAAAGGTCGTGCCGGCGAGCGTGACCTTCGTCGACATCGCCGGCATCGTGCGGGGCGCCTCGGAGGGGGAGGGGCTCGGCAACAAGTTCCTCGCGGCCATCCGGGAGGCGGACGCGATCTGCCAGGTGGTGCGGGCTTTCGAGGACCCCGATGTGGTGCACGTCGAGGGAAAGGTCGATCCTCCCGGCGACATCGCGACCGTAGAGACCGAGCTGATCCTCGCGGACCTGCAGACGGTGGACAACCGGCTCTCTCGCCTCGAGCGCGAGTCGCGCATGCGACCGGAGATGGCTGCGTTGCTCGCCGCGGTGCGCAGTGCCCGGGAGGTGCTCGATTCGGGCCGGACGATCTTCGCGGCAGCGGCGGCCGGCGAGCTGGACCCCGAACAGCTGGGTGACCTCCATCTCCTCACCGCCAAGCCCTTCATCTACGTCTTCAACGTCGACGAGGGCGATGTCGGCGATGGAGAGCTCGCCGAGCGTCTGGGGGCGCTCGTCGCCCCCGCTGAGCACGTGGTGCTCTCCGCCCAGCTCGAGTCCGAGCTCGCCGGCCTCGAGGGCGACGACGCGGCTGAGCTTCTGGAGAGCTACGGCCTTTCGGAGTCCGGCCTCGTTCGCCTGGCCCGCGTCGGCTTCGCGGCGCTCGGGCTGCAGACATTTCTCACCGCCGGGCCGAAGGAAGCCCGAGCCTGGACGATCCACGCCGGCGACACAGCGCCCGCTGCGGCCGGCGTCATCCACACGGACTTCCAACGCGGCTTCATCAAGGCCGAGGTCATCTCCTACGAGGACCTCATGGCCGCCGGCTCGGTCGCGGGGGTGCGCGCAGTCGGCAAGGCCCGGATCGAGGGGAAGGACTACCTGATGCGAGACGGCGACGTGGTGGAATTCCGCTTCAACGTCTGAGCAGCGCCCACGAGGGGGGCGCCGAAGCGCAGGCCGGCCGTCGGCTCAGCCGCGGCCGCAGTTCGGCTTCTTGCCGTGGTTGGCCTTCTTCTTCTTGGAGAGCTTGCGCTTCGTGGTTCGCTTTGACACGTTGAGTAGCCTAGCCGAGGCGGGGGAGGCCCCCGAGAAGCGCCCGAGGAGGGCGTCGCCGTCCTCGTCGGCCCTGGAGCAGGTGGAGGTTGGTGTGGCCTGGCTGCTGCGGGAGAGCGAGGTGCTGGCCAGCCTCGAGGTGGCACAGACGCGCCTTGGCCGCCTGCGGGGGCTCGCAGCGACCGACGGGCGGGTGGGAGCCCTGCTTCTGCCGGCGTCGCGTAGCGCGCACACCCTGTTGGCCCGGGCACCGATCGACGTGGCGTATCTCGACGCCGAGCTTGTCGTGCTGGCCACCTCCCGCATGGCGCCGAACCGGATCGGCATCCCTCGCAGACACGCGAGCGCGGTGCTGGAAGCGGAGGCGGGGGCCTTCGATCGCTGGACGCTGCGCCCCGGCGACCGTCTCGAGATCGGGGAGTGACTCCTTGGGGACAGCTGGTGCTCGTGGCGACGCCGATCGGCAACCTCGGTGACCTCGCGCCGCGTGCGGTGGCCGCGCTCGCCGAGGCCGATCTCGTGGCGTGCGAGGACACCCGGCACTCGGGGCGCCTGCTGGCCGCGGCCGGCATCAAGGCGAAGCGGCTGACCTCCCTGCACGGCCACAACGAGGCCGCACGCATCGACGAGGTGCTCGAGCTGCTCTCGTCCGGGGGGACCGTGGCGCTGATCTCCGACGCCGGGACCCCCCTCGTCTCGGACCCGGGCGCCCGCCTCGTGGAGGCGGCGGCTCGCTCCGGAGCGGTTGTGAGCACCATCCCCGGACCTTCTGCCGTCCTCGCCGCTCTCGTGGTGAGCGGTCTCGGCACGTCGCACTGGCGCTTTGAGGGCTTTCTCCCGCGCAAGGGCTCCGAGCGGCGCGAGCGCCTGGCCCGGCTCGCCTGCTCCGACGAGACGAGCGTCTGCTACGAGTCGCCGCGCCGAGTCGCGGCCACCTTGGCAGAGCTCGCCGAGGTGTGCGGGCCCGACCGGCGCGTGTGCGTGGCTCGCGAGCTCACCAAGCTGCACGAGGAGGTCTGGCGCGGCACCCTCGGCGAGGCCGTGGCTCGCGCCGTTGCAACAGAGGCCCGCGGCGAGCACGTGATCGTCCTCGACGCCGCGCCGGCGGCCGAGGCGGCCGGCGCGGGCGAGCTCGTGGCGGCGATCACGAGGTTGCTCGAAGCCGGCCTTGCGCGCCGCGACGCGGCGATCGCCGCCGAGGTGTTGCTTGGGGCGGCTCATCGGGACGCGTACTCCGCCTCGCTCGAGGCAGCGGGCCGTCCGGGCGGCCGGGACCCGGGCGCCCCAGGGACCGCACCGGCACCCCCGGTACGCTGAGGCAATGCCTCGCCGCCACTACCAGACGACGCCGATCTTCTATGTCAACGACCGGCCGCATCTCGGGACCGCCTACGCGGTGATCTCGGCGGACGCGCTGGCGCGTTGGCACCGTCTCGTCGGTGACGAGGTGCTCTTCCTCACCGGCACCGACGAGCACGGTCTCAAGCTGCAGCGGGTAGCCGAAGACGCCGGCGTCACCCCAAAGGCGTGGGCAGATCGCACGAGCCAGGTCTTCCGCGACGCATGGGAGAGCCTCGAGATCTCCAACGACGACTTCATCCGGACGACCGACGACCGTCACAAGCTCGCCGTTCAGCGTTTCATCCAGTCCATCTACGACAACGGCTACATCTACCTCGGCACCTACGAGGGCTGGTACTGCGTGCAGTGCGAGGCCTACTACACCGAGGAAGAGCTGGCGCCGAACCGGACGTGCCCGATCCACGGCCGGCCGGTCGAGTGGCTGTCGGAGGAGAACTACTTTTTCGCCCTCTCTCGCTTCACCGACGCGCTGCTCGAGTGGTACGAGGCCAACCCGAAGGCCGTCCGTCCCGATACCCGGCGCAACGAGGCGCTCTCGTTCATCCGCCAGGGCCTCGGCGACATCTCCATTTCGCGCACGTCGATCGACTGGGGGATCCCGGTGCCATGGGACGAGCGCCACGTCGTCTACGTCTGGTACGACGCGCTGATCAATTACTGCACGGCGGCCGGCTACGGCTCGGACGAGGAGCGCTTCGCCGCCTGGTGGCCGGTGGTCCACCACCTCGTCGGCAAGGACATCTTGCGCTTCCATGCGGTGTGGTGGCCGGCCATGTGCATGGCCGCGGGCATCACGCCGCCCGCTGAGGTGCTGGCCCACGGGTTCCTGCTCGTCAGTGGCGAGAAGATGTCCAAGTCCCGAGCGAACCAGATTGACCCGGTCGCC
The DNA here is from genome assembly GCA_025463965.1 of Acidimicrobiaceae bacterium. GTDB lineage: Bacteria > Actinomycetota > Acidimicrobiia > Acidimicrobiales > Bog-793 > JAODBN01. The sequence goes on along the minus strand of JAODBN010000299.1, from coordinate 8,276 downwards.
CTGGCCCAAGACGTCGGGGTAGACGCCCTTCGCTACCACCTGCTGCGCGACGTCGTCCTCGGCACCGATAGCGACTTCTCCTACGAGGGCCTACTTGGGCGCTACAACTCGGACCTCGCCAACAACCTCGGCAACCTCCTCTCCCGGGTGGCGACGGTCGTCGCTTCCCGTTGCGAGGGCATCGGACCGCCACCGCGACCCGACGAGCCCGGTCACCGTCTGGCGCGCTTTGCCGAAGCGACGGCCGCCGCCGCGCGCGACGCCTGGGAGCGCTCGGCACCCAACGAGGCTCTCGAGGCGACCTGGCGGCTGATCCGGGAGACCAACGCGGAGCTCGAAGCGCGAGAGCCGTGGAAGCTGCCGCCCGGTCCCGAGGTCGAAGGCGTGCTCGGAGACGCGCTCGAGGTCCTGCGGATCGTGGCCATCCTCGCCTCCCCGGCCATACCGGGCGCCGCCCGACGGCTCTGGGAGCGCCTCGGCCTGCCCGGGGTCCCCGACGAGCCCGGCGCCGCCGACCCCGAGGGTGGGCGGCTCGGTTGGGGTGGCTACCCCGGCGGTCTGCCGGTGACCAAGGGCGAGCCGCTCTTTCCGCGCCGGCGTGATCTCGAGACCGGCGCCAGCCCGGCGGTGGCTAGCCGGTGAGCGCGGAGACGGGGGCTTCGACCCCCTCGGGCACCGATGTGCCGATGTGGTTCGACAGCCACTCCCACCTCCAACAGGAGTACCTCGCCGGCGACGAGGCCCTCGCCGGCGCGCTCGAGCGCGCTCGGGCCGCGGGGGTCGGGTGGGCGGTGTGCGTCGGGACGGGCCTCGCCTCCTCGCTCGAGGCGATCGAGATCGCGGCGAACGCCGTCGCGCCGCCCTCGCTGTACGCGACCGTCGGCCTGCACCCGCACGACGCCTCCGCAGGCACCCGTCGAATTGCCGAGCTGGCCGAGAGCTCGGCGGGCGAGCGCGGTCCGAAGGGGCCGGGCAGCGTGGTCGGCATCGGCGAGTGCGGCCTCGACTACTACTACGAGCACTCACCGCGCGACGACCAACGGGCCGCCTTCCTCGAGCAGGCTCAGCTGGCTCGGCGCCTCGACCTGACGCTGGTCGTCCACACCCGGGACGCGTGGGAAGACACCTACGCCATCCTGGGCGAGGTGCCAGGCGGCCGAACGATCATCCACTGCTTCACCGGCGGTCCACGGGAGGCGGAACGCTGCCTCGAGCTCGGCGCCTACCTCTCCTTCAGCGGAATCGCGACCTTCAAGAACGCCGACGCGATCCGAGACGCCGCCTTGGCGTGCCCAGCCGACCGGCTGCTCGTCGAGACCGACTCGCCCTTCCTCGCTCCGGTGCCCCACCGCGGCAAGGCCAACGAGCCGGCGTTCGTCGCCGTGGTCGGCGAGGCGCTGGCACAGCTGCGGGCGGTCGGCCCGGCCGAGCTGGCGGCGACCACCGCCGCCAACGCCGCCACGGTGTTCGCGCTCGCTTCATGAGCCCGGAGGGCCGTCTCGGTCGCGGAGAGGTCCGCCGGCTGCTCGAGACCCACGGGCTCCACCCGGTGAAGGCCCTCGGCCAGCACTTCGTGACCGACCCCAACACCGTCGAGCGGATCGCCCGCCTCGCCGGGGTGGGCCCGGGCGACAAGGTCGTCGAGATCGGTCCCGGGCTCGGCTCGCTGACCCTCGCGCTCGCGGCGACCGGTGCGGAGGTCACCGCGGTGGAGATCGACCAGCGCCTCGTCGAGGTGCTGGCAGAGGTGCTGCCGCACGACGTGCGGGTGGTGCACGCCGACGCACTCGCGTGCGACTGGAACGAGCTGCTCGAAGGCGACGGCTGGGTCCTTGTGGCGAACCTGCCCTACAACGTCGCCACCCCGCTCGTGGTCAACCTGTTGGAGCGGGTGCCCCAGGTCTCCCGGATGCTCGTGATGGTCCAGAAGGAGGCGGGCGAGCGCCTGGCGGCTCGCCCGGGAGGGCGCGAGTACGGCGGCGTGTCGGTGCGCGTGTCGTACTTCGCGACGGCTCGCCTGGTCGGCCAGGTGGCCCCCGAGGTCTTCCACCCGCGTCCCAACGTGGCCTCGAGCCTCGTGGCGATCGAGCGGCGCGGCGCGCCGGCGGTCCCCGAGGACGTGGCGAGCTACGAGGAGCTCAACCGGCTCGTGCGTGCCGGCTTCTCGGGGCGGCGCAAGATGCTGCGCCGCTCGCTCGCCGGCCTCGTCGGCGAGGAGGCGTTCGTGTGCGCCGGCGTCGCCTCGAGCGACCGGGCAGAGCAGCTCGGGGTCGCCGAGTGGGGCAAGCTAGCCGGATGCCGACGGTTGCTCTCGAGCGAGCCCACGCCAAGCTGACCCGGACCCTCAAGGTGGTGGGAAGGCGCGACGACGGCTACCACCTGCTCGAGGCGGAGATGGTGAGCCTCGACCTCGCCGACGACCTCGAGATCTTCGAGGCCGACGAGACGTCCCTCGAGGTGGTCGATGCCATCAGCTGGACGGGGGCGGGCGCTGGCCGCGCGACTGGCACGGGCGCGAGCCTTGGCGGGCGGCCAACCACCCCGGGTGGGGTGCCCACCGGTGCCACCAACCTCGTGGCGAAGGCCCTCGCGCTCGTCGGTCGCTCGGCCCGGGTCCGTCTCGTCAAGCGCGTCCCCGCCGGGGCCGGGCTCGGCGGCGGCTCCTCCGACGCCGCCGCGATCCTGCGGTGGGCGAAGGTGACCGATCCGCTTCTCGCGGCGCGCCTCGGCGCGGACGTCCCGTTCTGCATCGCCGGCGGCCGGGCGGCCGTCTCAGGGATCGGCGAGGTCCTCACGCCGCTCCCGGTCGAGGACCGGTCGTTCCTCCTTTGCACCCCGCCGCTCGCGGTCTCGACGCCCGCCGTCTACGCCGCGTTCGACCGGCTCGGCACTGCGCCGGGCATCGACGGGCCCAACGACCTCGAGGTGGCCGCGCTCAGCGTCGAGCCGGCCCTCGCCGCCTGGCGAGACCTCGTCGGTGAGTCCACCGGACGCCAGCCAGTGCTCGCTGGAAGCGGCTCGACTTGGTTCGTCGAGTGTCCCGCCGAGGAGGGCGAGAAGCTCGCCGCCGTGCTCGGCGACGCGATCGGCTCCTCCGGGTGGCGCGCCGCGTTAGCCCTGTGCCGGACGGTCGACGCGAAGGCGCCGTGAGGCGTACGGAGATGGGGCGGGGGCGAGCGCGGCGCTGAGAGCGCTGCGGGGAGCTACTTGGAGCGGCGTTGCCAGCGCGTGCGCTTCAGCATCTTCTTGTGCTTCTTCTTGCGCATTCGCTTGCGACGCTTCTTAATCAGGGAACCCATGGCGCCGCAGAGGCTAGCTGACGCGATGGGACCCCCGAGACGGTCGAGCCGCGTCGCGCGCATTTCCCCGAGCGAGCGCGCCACTCGATGCGGACGACCGCGATCAGCCGCTCAGCCGGTCTTGGCTCGGGTCGGAGGGGTCTTTCCGTAGGTGAAGACGTCTGCACGAGAGCGCCGGCTGATCCGGGCCCGGCCGACGACGGTCACGTGCACGAGCCCCGAGCCGGCGGGCACGACCGCGACGACTCGGCGCGAGGAGACGACATGGAACGGGGCGCGGCGCAGGCCGAAGTGGACCCCGAGCGCGCCGGACAGGTTGCGGCCCACGATGACCACGGTCGCTCCCGTTCGGGCTGTCGCAGGCACCACCGCGCTCACCGAGGGGGCGGGAGTCGAGGCCGCGTCGGCGCGCATCGAGCCGAGCGAGCAGAGCTGGGCTGCGAGCCCGTTGTCGGACCCGTCGCCGGCGATCGGGGTGCCGAGCCCGGTGCTCAGGTCGTAGCCAGGGGTCGCCGGGTAGAGGCCCCCTTCGGTTCCGAGCAGGTCGTTGTTCCCGCTCGTCACGTCGAAGAACGCGGAGGAGGAGGAGGGGCCTGCGGCGATGGCGTACAACGCAGGGTTGGCGAAGCCAATCGGGCGCTGGGTCAAGCAGCGGCCGCTCGAGTCGGCGAGGGCGAGCAGCGCGGCGAAGGTCGGCGCGGCGGCGCTCGTTCCCCCGATCGGCGTCCACCCCGTGCCCGAGCAGTCGAAGCCGGATTCGGTGCAGTAGATGGCGTAGGGCGCCCCGGCGTTGGCCGACACGTCCGGTGACTCCCGGCAGCGGTCCCCCGCGGCGCGGCAGCGCCCGGTCTTGGCGTAGGGGCCGAGCACCCCGAGAGACGGCGGGGTCTTCGCCTGATAGGTCGGCATGCGCCAGATCGACGACAGTCCTCCGCCTCCCGCGCCCGGCTGGGAGCTGTTCGGCCCGGTGTTCCAGGTCGTCTCGGTGGGGCTCGCGCCGATCCTCAAGGTGGTGCCACCGACGGCGGTGACAAAGGGCTGGGAAGCGGGATCGTCGACCGCGAGGCTCGCCCGGCTCCCGCCCGCCCCCGTCGAGCAGTCCTCGGAGCCGTTGTCGCCCGCCGCGGCCACCATGCTCTGGCCCTGCAGGGCGGCCTGCTCGAACAAGAGGTTCTCCGCCTGGGCCGCGGCGTCGCCGGCGACCTGCTCGCACTCGCCCCACGAGGTGGTCAGGACCTGGGCCTTGTCCTGGTCGATCGCCGCAGCGAGCGCGTCGTAGTTGGCTGCGTTCGAGGGACTTCCCCCGTCGTTGGGACCCTCGTACACGACGATTCGCGCATGCGGCACCAGGCCGAGGAGCACCTCCACGTCGAGCTCCGCTTCTACCTCGCTCGTCTGGTCGAAGTTGCCCGGCCCGCCGTCGACCGGGACGGCTCGCACCCGCGGGACGACGCCGGAGTAGCAGGCGGCGTAGGCGGCGAGGTCGCTCGAGCGGAACGACGAGAACTCGATCACCGCGATCGTGGTGTGCACCCCGAGATCTCCGCCCGCGTAGAGGTGGTCGTAGCCGTACGCCTTGGCGATCTGGTCAGCGCTGTAGCCGGCGCCGCTCCCGGCGATCGCCGCCGAGCAGGACGCTGAAGGGGTGATGCCGGCACTGCGCCCCGCTGCGTGTGTGGCGTGAGCAGTGGCCTTGGCCAGCGATGGCTCCCGGACCAGGCCTGCGGGCACCGACGGGTCGAGTGAGTTCAGCCCGAGCACGCCCATCACGTCGTGTGCCATGTCGGCTGGCACGCGGGGCGCCTCCACATTCGCGTAGCCGATGCGTCCCGATGAGAGCCGGTAGGAGAGCATCGGCGTGGCGAGCGCACGCTGCGCCGCGCCGGCCGTCGTCACGACCCGGACGGTCAGCCCGCCACCGCTGACGCCGGCGACGTGCAGGCCTTGCCGGCGCAAGGAGGCTTCAACCGAAGCAAGCTCAGACGGGGGAGCCCCGAAGCGGCGAGCGAAGGCTCCGGGTGACAGCACTTGTCTGTACTCGGGAGTCCCGGGCGTCGAGACCTCCTGGGCGAGCTGTGCGATACCCGCTGGGTCGCGTGGCCGGAGGACCACGTCAAGGCTCAGCTGCTTCGAGGAAACGAGCGCGCCGAGGGCCTTCGTGCCCCTCGGCAGCCTCGGAGCGAGCCCGATCCGGCGAGCACTCGATACCGGCGCCGGCCGAACCGCTGCGCTCGCCAGGTCGATCGCGGGAACGAGCAGGGAGGTGACGATCGCCAAACAGACCACGCGCTTCGCCTGTCGGCCAGATGCAGCGGAGGCTCTCCGCGGGCCGTCTCCGGTGCCAGGCCGCCGATCTCGGCAACCTTGCTGTCGCATCGCGGCTCGCCAGAAGTGCATGACTTGGCCATGTGTAGCAGGAGCTGGCTCGATTCGGACACCCCCAACGGCGGCGTTTTGGCCGGATTGCGCAGCGAAGCTGCGGCAGGCGAGCGAGATCGCGACGGCGACTAACCTCCTGAACAGGGAGGCTGGAGCGGGAGTGCGAGGCCGGCCGCACCCGTTCCGGGGTCGTCCAATGGCAGGACATGGGACTTTGAATCCCAGAATGGAGGTTCGAGCCCTCCCCCCGGAGCTCGCTGGGCCCGCGCTCAGGGCCGTGGACGACCCGGCGCGCTTCCTGCTCGGCTCCTGGTCCGTCCGGCGCCAACTGCGCGACGTGGTCACTGGCGCAGAAGGCGCCTTCGTGGGCATGTGCTCGGTCGACCCCGATCAGAGCGTCCCGGACGACCCAGGTCGCCTCGTGGCGACCGAGGAAGGCCAGTTGTTTTGGCCGGGCTATCGGGACCGCTCCCGGCGCGTGACCCGTTACCGGCGACACGACACCCAGACGCTGCTCGCCTGCTTCGAGGACGGCCGGCCGTTCCACCTGCTCGACCTGTCGAGCGGCGGCTGCGAGGTCGAGCACCAGTGCGGGCCGGACCGCTATCTCGGGACCTTCCGGGCGCTCGCCGAGGACCGGCTCGAGGTGCGGTGGGACGTCAGCGGAGAGCGCAAGCTTCTTCGTCTCGAGACGAGCTATCACCGTGTCGGTGGCGCATGACCCGGGTCGAAATGGAGGGCCCCGCAAATCGCCAAGGGCACGCAATGGCTGACCGGCGTGCAGGACTGGACCCTGGGATGATGGAGGGATGTTCGGTGGCTTCAGGTCCGGTTCGTCCCCTCGGCGTGGAATGTTCCGCTTGGGGGCGTTCGCCCTCGTGATCGTGGCGGGCCTCGCGTTCCACCATCGGGGCACCGGTTACGAGACGACCCGCATCCTCTACTACGTGCTGATCCTCGCGGTCCTCGGCTCGGGCATCGCCGGCCGGCGCCGGCGGAACTCCGGCGGTCCGCTCGGGCCCATGGGCCGTCCCGGACCCCTGGGTCGTTTCGGCGCCCCCTTCGGGCGATCCGGCCCGAGGGGCCCATACGCCGGTCCGTACGACGGTCCCGCCGATCCCTACGGGGGGTCGACGTCCGATCCCTACCGCGGACCCGCCGATCCCTACGGTGAGGCGCCCGGTCACTACCGCGAGCCCGCCGAGCCGTACCGCGCGCCGGGCGATCCGTTCCGGCTCCCGTCGGGGCCCTACGACGACCCGAGCGCCGCCGGCTCCCCCGAGCAGACGACGCCTTCGGGCGACGAATGGGCGCCGCCCGCGGCGGCCGAACGTGTGGTGCCTTCCGAGCCCGCCAGGCCCGCCCGCACGCCGCCAAGTGAGCGACGCGTCGAGGAGACCGGCTCGAACGACTGACGAGCGCCGCTTTCGCCTCCTGCTAGCGCAGCGGGAGCCCGGCGGCCTCGTAGACGGCGTCGATCACCCGCATGTTGGCGATGGCGTCTGCTCCTCCGGTCGGATAGGGCAGGTTGTTCTGGGTCACGTCTCGGAACGCCTCGAGCTGATAGAGGTAGGTCGGGCGCCGGGTGACCTCTTCGTCGATGCTGCGCCCGTCGGCCAGCTCCGCGGTGATCCGGTTGCCGAACTGCGGCCCGAGCGGGTTCTCCACCCGCATGCGCCCGTCGCGTCCCTCGAGCGTCAGGTACCAGACGGTCTCTCCTGGGCCGGCGAAGCTTGAACGGACACGCGCCTCCAGGCCGCCCGGGAAGACGAGGTCCGCGTCGAGGGACAAGTCGACACCCGCCGGCCGCTCGACCGCACTCGCCGACACGACCTCCGGCTCCTCGCCGGTGACCGTGCGCAGCCAATGGATGCAATAGCAGCCCAGGTCCATCGTGGCTCCGCCCCCGAGGGCGAGCTGGAAGCGGATGTCGTCCTCGTCCTCGTTGAGTGAGAGAAAGACGCTCTCGCCCCGGATCAGCGGTCCGAGCTCAGCGGCGAGCTCGATCATGCGCTCGGCGATGGGGTGGTAGCGCCAGTGGAAGGCCTCCATGAGGACGAGACCCGTTCGCTCGGCGGCGGCCACCATCACCTCGGCCTCTGCGGCGTTCATGGCGAAGGGCTTCTCGCAGAGCACATGCTTTCCGGCCTCGAGGGCACGGATCGACCACTCGGCGTGCGCGGATGCCGGGAGCGGGTTGTAGATCGCGTCGATGGAGTCGTCGGCGAGCAGCGCCGCGTAGCTCGTGTGCACCGTCTCGATGCCGTGCTCGTCGGCGAAGGCACGTGCCCGGTCGGCGTCTCTGGCAGCGACTGCGGCGACCTCCACCCCGTCGATCTCGGCGGCCGGCTCCAGCAAGGCCCTCCGGGTGATCCTCGCCGCGCCGAGCGTCCCGATCCTCATCCGTCCTCCTCGCGTCCGGTCGACTGGCACCCTACCGAGTCGACCCGCCTCCAAGCTGGGTCGACTCCGCTTGCTCGCCGTCCAGCTTCGAGCTACGAGCGGATGCCGAGGTACGTGCCACCGGTCACGAGGTCCACGACCCCGGCAGGCAGTCGGCTGTCGACCTCGAGCTCGACCTCCCCGACGACTCGAGCG
>JAODBN010000247.1 GCA_025463965.1 Acidimicrobiaceae bacterium | reverse complement strand
AGACCGCCGAGCACCACTACCAGAGCTTCGTTTCTCGCGTCGGGACCGCCTCCGCCACCTCGGCGCGCGTCGCCACCGTGGTACTGGCCCAGGTGCCAGCGGACTTCCCGGGCGACACGCACGTCTTTGTGAGCGCCAACCGCCAGCTGCTGGCAGCGGACGTGGCCATTGCGTATGCCAACTACGACGTCAGCGTGATCGGGCTTGCGAGCGGGGGCTATACCGGGTCGTGAGCCAGGGCCCCGCGCCGGCCGCACGCTCGGCCGGCCCGGGGCCCGCAGGCCGTTTCGGCGAGCGCCGCGACGTTCTTGATCGACGCTCGGCCTGGGCTGGTGCCCGGGTCGAGCGTCGCGTCGTTCAGCTCTCGGAGCTGTCCGGGCGCTCGCGCTCGAACTTGCGGCGGACCTCTTCGCGGCGCCGCTGCAGCTCGCGGTAGCTGATCTGGTCCGTGTCGGCCGAGACCCCGAGGGTCGAGCGCACCCCGGTGAGGTCGACCGGGCGGGTGCGGGGGTCGACCCCGATCTCCGAGGCGATGCGCCCGCCGTGGCGGGTGGCGAAATAGGCGGCGATGCCGGCCACCTCGCCGAGCAGGTCGACGTCGGGGGCGAAGGTGGCCACTGCGCCGTCGAGGAACAAGATGTCCTTCACGAACAACATCAGCTCTTTCGGCATCTTGGCGCCGTAGCCGAGGAGCTGCTTGGTGAGGTCGCGAAGCTGCGCAGTGAGCTCCTCGGCCGACAGCTGTGCGACGTCCTGCGGCGCTGCGTCGAGGCCGAGGTCCTTGATCACCTGATCCACGTCCGCGTCCGCCGGGAGCGCTCCGAGCTCCTTGAGCGCGATCACCTGGCTCGGGATGTCGTTCATGGTCCCGCCCACCACGAGACGGAGGAACGCCTGGCGTCGAACCTCGTCCAGGCGGCCGGTGATCCCGAAGTCGAGGAGGGCCACCTTGCCGTCGGGCCGAACGAAGAGGTTCCCCCCGTGCAGGTCGCCGTGGAAGACGCCGTAGAGCATGGCGCCCTCGAGGAAGGAGACGACCCCGGCGCGCAGCACCGCCTCGGTGTCGATGCCGGCGGCGCGCATGCCGGAGACGTCGTCCCAGGAGAAGCCGTCGAGGCGCTCCATGACGAGCACCCGGGGCGTCACCAGCCGGCTGTGGGGCCGCGGGACCACGATCGCCCGCTGGCCACTTCGCGCCAGGATGCCGGCGATGTCGACCATGTTCTCCGCCTCGAGGCGGAAGTCGAGCTCTTCGACGATCGTCTCGGCGAACAGCTCGATCAGCGCCGGCGGGTTGGCCAGCACCGCGATCGGGATCCGCCCGACGAGCAGCGGCGCGAGGTAGCTCATGACGGCGAGGTCCCGGCGCACCAGCGCAGCCACCTGGGGACGCTGCACCTTCACCACGACCGGCTCCCCGCCGATCAGGCGGGCGGCATGGACCTGAGCGATCGAGGCGGCGGCGAGGGCGGTCTCGTCGAACTCGGAGAAGCACTCCTCGAGCGGTCGTCCGAGGTCGGCCTCGACGATCCGGCGGACCTGCTCGAACGGCTCGGCGGGGACGTGGTCCCGCAACAGCTTGAACTGGTCGACGAGCTCGGGCGGGAAGATCCCCTCCCCGGAGGACAGGATCTGGCCGAGCTTGATGTAGGTCGGCCCGAGGTGCTGGAAGGCGATGCGCAGACGGCGCGACAGTCCGGCGCGCGAGCGCTCGCGGCCCTTTCGGCGGTCCGTCAGGTACCACGCGAGCAGCGCCCGTCCGATCGTCCAGCTGACCCGGGCGATGCGGCGCCCCGGCGGGACGCTCCGGCGCCGGGTGAGCGCCGGCACCTCGCCGCGGGTGTGCTCGCGCACGAGGTTGAGCCCGGTGCGCCACGGCAGGTCGTCCAGATCCACCAGCCACGGCGGCGTGAGGCTGAACGCGCCGACGGCGAGGTCAGCCGGATCGCCCGGGGCGGGCGTCGCGGCCTGCGTGGCGGTGGCGGGGGACTGCCTCGGTCCGTCCTCGGAAGCGCCGGAGGGGACCGAAGCCGCGTCGCCCGCTCCGGGCTGTGGCGGATCAGGCCGGGGCGTGGGGAGCCCCGTGGGTCGAGGTCACGGGGCCACCGGTCCGAGCACGATGCAGCCGTTGTGGCCCCCGAAGCCGAAGCTGTTGGAGAGCACCGGCCCTGGCGTGAACTCGCGAGGGCTCGTCACCACATCGAGGTGGATCTCGGGGTCCTGCTCCTCGAGGCCGACGGTCGGGGGGATGACGCCCCGCTCGAGGGTGAGAGCGACGGCCACCGCCTCGAGCGCCCCGGCGCCGGCGAGCGAGTGGCCCGTGATGCCCTTGATCGAGGTCACCGGCGGCCCCGGGGTGCCGAAGACCTTGTTGATCGCTTCCGCCTCGGCAAGGTCGTTGAGCGGGGTGGAGGTGCCGTGCCCGTTGATGTGGGCGACGTCGGCGGGGGAGATCCCCGCGTCCTCGAGGGCGAGCTCCATGCAGGCGATGGCCCCGGCTCCCCCGGGCGCAGGGGCGGTGATGTGGTAGGCGTCGGCCGTCGACGCCGCCCCGAGCAGCTCGGCATAGATGTGGGCGCCGCGCGCCCGGGCGTGTTCCAGCTCCTCGAGGATCACCGAGCCGCCGCCTTCGGCGATCACGAAGCCGTCCCGGCGCACGTCGAAAGGCCGCGAGAAGCCGCTCGTGGAGAGCGCGGTCATGTTCGAGAAGGCGGTGATCCCGATCGAGGGGTACTCGCCGACGCCGGCGATCGAGGCCTCGGAGCTGCCGGCCACGACGGCGTCGCACCGCCCGTAGGCGATCAGTCGGAAGGCGCCGCCGATCGCCTGGGTGCCCGCCGCGCAAGCGGTGACGACCGTCTCGCACGGGCCGCGCAAGCCGAAGCGCATGGAGATGGCCGCCGCCCCGGCGTTGCCCATGATCATCGGCACGAGGCGCGGCGACACTCGCCGGGGCCCCTTCTGGACGAGGACGGTGATCTGCTCTTGCAAGGTCTCGAGGCCGCCGACGCCGGTCCCGAAGATCACCCCGGTGCGCAGCGGGTCGGTGCCGAGCTCGCCGGCGTCGTCGAGCGCCATCGACGCGGCAGCGATCGCCATCTGGGCGAAGCGGTCGGTCTGGCGCGCCTCTTTGGAGTCCATCCAGGCGAGCGGGTCGAAGTCCGCGACCGCACGGACCCCCACGGGGGCGGGACCGAAGAGGCCGTCGAAGAAGGCGTCCTTTCCGGTCCCGCAGTTGGCCACCACACCGAGGCCGGTGACCACCACCCGTCGCCTGCCCAGCTGGCCCGGCATCAGAGCTTGGAGGTCACGAGCTCGTAGGCCTGGGCGACGGTCTCCACGCCCTGCAGCTCGGTCTCGTCCACCGTGATCTCGAAGGCCTCCTCGAGCGCCATCACGAACTCCACGAGGTCGAGGCTGTCCGCGTCGAGGTCGCCCGCGAAGCTCGCTTCGGGGACCACCTTGTCCGCGGGCACCTGGAGGACCTCCACGGCGCAGGTACGGAACTTCTCGAAGGTCTCGTCAGCCATCGTCGTCTCCTCTTCTCTGAGGTCTAGCTCCGGTGCCGCGCGGCCCGTGCGGTGGATGGTCCCGGGCGCGCGCCCGGCCTTTCGGTCTTGTGCTGCTCGGTCCTGTGCTCTCGTCAGTTTCCCATGCCGAGGCCGCCGTCAACGTGGAGCACGGCTCCGGTGACGTAGGCCGCGGCGGGGGAGGCGAGGTACTCGACGGCCCCCGCCACTTCCTCTGCCGCCCCGAGGCGACCGAGCGGGACTTGGCCGGCGAGCGCCTTCAGCTGCTCCTCGCTGAGGGCCGAGAGCATATCGGTGTCGACCAGTCCGGGGGCGACGACGTTGACGGTGATCGAGCGGCTGGCGACCTCACGAGCGAGCGAGCGGCCGAAGCCCACGAGGCCGGCCTTGGACGCCGCGTAGTTGGTCTGGCCGGCGTTGCCGAGGAAGGCGACGACCGAGGAGACGAGCACGATCCGGCCGCCCCGGGCCTTGAGCATCGGGCCGAGCGCCCGCTTGGTCACCCGGAAGCTCCCGCCGAGGTTGATGTCGAGGACCTCGGACCAGCGCTCCTCGCTCATGCGCAACAGCAGGCCGTCCGCGGTGATGCCCGCCGCGCACACCACCACCTCGGCCGGCCCGAGATCGGCCTCCAGCTCGGCGAAGGCCGCCTCGACCTGCTCGGGCGAGCTCACGTCGCAGCGCAGCGCCTTCAGCGGCTTGCCGTCGCCCTCGAGATCGGGAGCGGCCGTGCGGTAGGTGACGGCGACCTCGTCTCCGGCGGCCTGGAAGCGCCGCGCACAGGCCAGGCCGATGCCACGAGATCCTCCGGTGACGAGGACGACCCGGCCGCTCACCGGGGCGTTCTCGGGGACCGCACCGGCCCGGTGCCCCAACGGATGACCGCGGAGGCCCACGTCATCCCGGCACCGAAGCCCGACAGGAGCACGAGGTCGCCGTCGTGCAGGCGCCCGCGGTCCGCCGCGTCGGAGAGGGCGAGCGGGATGGAAGCGGCAGAGGTGTTGCCGGTCCGGTCGAGCACGATGGCGGTCTTGTCCATCGGGATGCCGATCTTCGCGTTCACCGACTCGATGATGCGGACGTTGGCCTGGTGGGGGATGAACAGCGCCAGGTCGTCCACCGCCACCCCGGTCATGCGCAGCACGTTGTTGATTGACTCGAGCTCGGCCCGCACGGCCCGGCGGAACACCTCCCGGCCCTCCATGGTGATGTAGCCGCCATGGTCCGCGTAGAGGATTGACGTCGACGAGCCGTCCACGCCGAGGTCCGCACCGAGAAGGAGCGAGTCGCCCGGCTGGGACTCGAGCACGACCGCCGCGGCCCCGTCAGCGAACAGCACCGCGGTCGAGCGGTCGTCCTGGTCGGTCACCCTGCTCAAGGTGTCCGCGCCGACGACGAGCGCCTTGCCGCCGCGTGCCGCAAGCAGGGCATCCGCGGTCACCAGCGCGTAGACGAAGCCCGCGCAGGCCGCGTTCAGGTCCATGGCACCGCCCCGGCAGCCGAGCGCGTCGTGCAGCGCCGAAGACGTCGCCGGGATCAGGCGGTCGGGCGTGGTCGTGGCGAGGATGAGGAGCTCGATGTCGGCCGCCTCGCGCCCGGCGCACTGGAGCGCGGCGCGCGCCGCCTCCTCGGCGAGGCCCGCGGTGGTCCCGCCCATCCGCCGCTCCCGGATGCCGGTGCGCTCGGCGATCCAGCTGTCGGAGGTGTCGAGGCGGGCCGCGAAGTCGTCGTTGGTCACGATCTTGTCGGGCAGCGCGCTGCCCCAACCGGTGATGGCGCTTCCCATCAGGCCTCGCTCCCGGCCCGGAGCCAGGCGACCGGCTGGCCGGTCACCACGCGCTCACCTTCGAGCACGAGCACGCCCTCGAGGGTGCCGGCGAAGGCCGAGCGGATCTCCACCTGGCCCGCCCAGCCGACGAGGTCACCGACCGCGACGACCGTGGGCTCGCCGGAGGACTCTCCGGCGTCGGCGCCGGCGCGGTGGCGCGGGGTGGGGGCGAGCTTCGGGGTGGCGTGGGCGAAGGCCGGGGCCGGGTTGAACGGCCCGGTCGCCGGCGAGACGACGAGGCGCTCGCTGATGATGAAGCGGTCCTCGGGCGGCGCCGCCGCGCTCGCCTCGAGGCCCGCCAGCTCCTCGAGCAGGTGTTCGAGGTCCGCCGGCGTCGCCACCGAGACGCCGCGGCTGTCCTCTGGCGGCAGGCTCCGCTTGACGAGCCCGGTGAGCACCCCGCCGGGGCCGAGCTCGACGAAGGTGCGTGCTCCGGCGGCGTGGAGGGCCTCGAGGGTCTGGCGCCACCGCACCGGGCTGCACAGCTGGGCCGAGAGCAGTCCCGGCCAGTCCGCCGGCTCAGGGTGCGCCCGGGCGTCCACGTTGGCGACGACCACGGGCTCGGGGGCGTGGAACGTGACCTCTGACAGGGCCTTGCGCAGCCGGTCGCGCGCCGGGGCCATCAGCGGGGTGTGGAAGGCCCCGCCGACCGGGAAGCCGACCACACGCTTGGCACCGAGGCCGCGGGCGATCTCGCCGGCCCGCTGCAGGGCCCCGGGCTCTCCGGCGATCGCCACCTGGCCCGGCGCGTTGAAGTTCGCCACCCACACGTCGCCCTCGGCCCGTAGGCAGGCGGCCTCGACGTCGTCGTCTCCAAGGCCGAGCACGGCTGCCATGGTGCCTGGTGCCTGCTCGGCGGCGTCGGCCATGGCCGCGCCGCGCTCTTGCACCAGGCGCAGCCCGTCCTCGTAGGACAGGGCGCCGGTCGCGACGAGCGCGGTGTACTCCCCGAGGCTGTGGCCGGCGCAGATCGCCGGCTCGAGGCCGAGCCGCTCGGCGGCGTCGAGCACCACAAGGCTCGCCACGAACGTGGCCAGCTGGGCGTTCGCGGTCCGGGTCAGGGTCTCCTGGTCCGCTTCGAGCAGCAATTGGCCGAGGTCGACCCCGAGCAGGTCACTTGCGTGCTCGACCAGCTCGAAGGACTCCTGTCCCACCCAAGCGGCTCCCATGCCAGGGCGCTGAGAGCCCTGACCGGGGAACGTGAACGCAAGCAACCAGCTGCTCCCTTCGAGCGGTTCGCGCACTACGACCCGCTCCATCGTTGCACCTAGGGACTTCGACCCGGCAAGCCCGCGAAGGGTTACCTGGTGGCGGCGACCGACCGCGAGCCCGGACCCCTTCAGCGGAGCCGGAGCGGTCACTGCCGCCACTGGTGCCCGGAGCGGGACTCGAACCCGCACGCCCTTTCGGACAGCGGCTTTTGAGGCCGCCGCGTCTGCCATTCCGCCATCCGGGCCGGAGCCGCGGGCCCGTCCCGGCCCGCCCATCGCGGCGGCGCCCCTTTCGGCGCGCTGCCTCGTGGCCGACTCCGGCAGGGTAGTCCGGGAAGGGCGCTCCGGGCCGCTGCTCGTGTTGTGTGCTCCCATGGGAGCGCGGCGCGGGGCCTCCCGCGTCCTCGAGAGGAACTGAGGTCGGACCGATGAGGGTCGAGGCGGTGGAGCTGCGCTCTTGTGCACTGGAGCTGGTGCGCCCGGTCGCCACGAGCGCGGGCCGCCACGAGCAGCGCCCGGTAGTGCTCGTCCGCCTGGGATTCGACGACGGGAGCGAGGGCTGGGGGGAGTGCGACGCCCTCCTCCAGGCGGGCTACAGCGCGGAGTACTCAGACGGAGCCGCCCAGGTGCTCGCCGACCAGCTCGTGCCCCGCATCCCCGCCCGGGACCTGGACCGAGACGACCCGGTCGCCGATGCCCTCTCGGGGCTGGCCGCGGTGCCCGGTCATCCGATGGCGAAGGCCTCCCTCGAGATGGCCCTCCTCGACGGGTGGCTCAGCGCCGGCCGCCGATCGCTCGCCGACTTTCTCGGCGCCACCTCGCAGCGTGTGCCCGGCGGGGCCACCATCGGCCTCGGCACCACCGAGGAGGTCCTCGGGGCCGCCCGGCTCGCCGTGGAGGCGGGCTACACCCGCCTCAAGTGCAAGATCGCGCCGGGCCGCGAGCTCGACCAGCTGGGGGCGGTGCGCGACGCCTTCCCGGACGTGGCGGTCTGCGCCGACGCCAACGGGGCCTACCGCCTCGACGACGAGGAGCACCGCCGCCGGCTCGGCGCCCTGGACTCGCTCGGGCTTGTCGCGCTCGAACAGCCGCTCGCGCCCGACGACCTCGCCGGCCACGCCGTGCTCGCGGCCGAGCTGGCCACCCCGGTGCTGCTCGACGAGTCTGTCGGCGACGAGGGCCAGCTCGCCGCGGCGGTGGCGCTCGGGGCGCTCGACGGCCTCGTCGTGAAGCCCGGGCGCCTCGGGGGGGTGCTCGCGGCGCGCCGGGTCCACGACGCCTGCGTCGTGGCCGGCTTGCACCTGGTGCTCGGGGGGATGTTCGAGGCGGGAATCGCCCGCGCCGCGCACCTCGCGGTGGCGGCGCTTCCCGGCTTCGACCTCCCCGGGGACCTCGGCGGGAGCGACCGCTACTTCCACCCCGACCTCACCCGCCCACACGTGCTCGAGGCCGGGATGCTGGCGGTGCCCGACGAGCCGGGGATCGGTCGGCGGCCCGAGATTTCGGCACTGTTGGCCACGACCCGTCGGATCGCCATCGGCCGCCCTGGCGAGGCGCTGAGCTGGGCTCCTGCGTAGACTTGCGGCCGTGCGGCGCGAGACCGGAGATCGACGCCTGAAGGCGGAGCGTGAGCTGTTCGAGGTCCACGCGCGCCTCGGGGTCGCCCGCTCCGAGCTCGAGGTCGTCGAGGCTCAGCACGCGGCGCTCGCCGAGATCGCCGAGGAGTCCCGGGTCCGCATGCTGATCGCCGAGACCGCGATGGCGCACCGGGAGTGGGACGAGGCACGCCGCCACCAGGAAACCCTCGAGCGCGCGTGCCGCGCGGCACGCTCTCGGGTGAGCGATCTCGAGCGGGCACAAGACGAGCTGCTCGACCACCTCCTAGTCTGAAGCCCCCGCGTCCGAGCGGGGCACCCCCGACCCGGCAGTCCGGGTCCCGTTAAAAGGAGCGCGCCTTGGCCCGAAGCGTCGTGATCGCGGAGGACGAAGCGATCGTCCGCTTGGACCTGCGAG
>JAODBN010000121.1 GCA_025463965.1 Acidimicrobiaceae bacterium | reverse complement strand
CGGCCCGTCCAGGTAGACGTCGACCTCGACCTCACCAGTGGCGAGCAGCTCCTCGACCAGACGATGGCTGTACGCGGCCACACCCGTTGGAGCAGGGGGGAACGGGCTGACGAAGGCGATCCGCAGGCGACGCCGAGGCTTTCTCACCGCTTCCAGCGGCCGGGGACGGGGTCGAGGGCGCGAGCGGCGCTCAGCGAGCAGGCGGTCGAAGGCCTCTGCACTACGTCGGGCGACCGCCGCGAAGTCGTCCGGCGCCCGAGCGGCGTCACGGATCTGGGTCATGCGTTTCGGGCTCTCGAGCGCGTCGCGCAGTGCTCCGGCGATCGTCTCTGCGCTCGAGGGGTCGAAGCGGGCCGGCGGTGCGAGGAGCTCGTCGAGCGGGGGGATGTCCGAGGCGATCACCGGTGTGCCGCAGGCGATCGCCTCCACCACGGGAAGGCCATAGCCCTCGGCGAGCGAGGGGAAGCACACGAGCGCCGCAGCTCGGTAGCAGGACCGCAGGGCGTCGTCGGTGACCTCGCCCAGAACGACCAGGTTCTCGGTGAAGCCGCCGAGCCTGGCGAGGTGCCGGTAGTGGTTCTGCGTCGAGGAGGGGACCGCCCCGACGAGCACCAGTCGGTGCTTCGTGCGGGTACGCGCCGGCAGGAGCGCCCAGGCCTGGAGCAGCGCCTCGGTGTTCTTGCGAGGGTGGCTCCCACCGGGGTGCAGCACGAATGGCCGATCGAGACCCCCGAGCAGCTGCGCCGCGAGCGCCAGGTCGCCCGGGCCGGACGCGGGGGAGAAGTCGGCGGCGGGCCCGGCGCCGACGAGCACGATCCGGTCCGGGTCCATCCCGAGGTGCTGCACGAGGTCCCGTCCGACCGAGGCCGAAAGCACGTGCAGCTGCTCGGCGGAGCGGACTGCGCCGAGGCGGGTGGCGTAGCGGAGACGGACGAGGGGGTCCGCAAGCTCCCGATCGGGGTCGAGCGCCGGGATCAGGTCGTAGACGGTGGCGGAACGGGCGAGTCCCGCCCGGTGGGCCGCCCCGGGCCACGTGGCGGCGAAGGGCACCTCGAGATCGAGCGGGGACAGCGAGTGGATCAGGCGGTAGCGGTCGATCGCCACCGCCGGGTCTCCCCGATAGCGCAGCTTTCCGCTCGAGGAGAGCGGCTCGAGGATCCCGGGCGGTGCAAGCGCCGGGTCGAGCAGGTAGCACCCCACGAGGTCGGGGCGGAGCTTCTCCAGCGCGACCACCCACTGCGCGGCGTAGCGACCGATGCCCCGCACACGGGTTGCCGGACTCTGGAGGGCCGCGGCATCGATGAGGACGCTCCCCTCCGCCACCGGGGAGGAGGGCGCCGTACTCAACGCTTGGGGTCTCGCGGCCGGCGGACTGTCGTTTGCCGCCCCGCTGCAGCGGCCGCGGAGGCCGGACTGGCGAGCTGCGCCGAGCCGTTGGCCGTCGGCGCATCGCTCTGCGCCTGGGTGCCCTCGTCGGCGGCCTCGTCCGAGGCGGGCGCCCCAGCGGTACTCAGCGTGTCCTCGAGGACCTCGAGGCGCCCCTCGGCCGACTGGAGCAGCCGGCCCACCAGCTCGACCAGTTCGGTCTCGGCAGCGAGGCGCGAGTTCAACAGGGTGCGCAGCTCGGCGATCTCGGAGCTCAGCGTGTCGATGCGCCCACTCAGGATCTCGCCCACGAGCTCGGAGCGGCGCTCGACCTCGACCATGCGCTCGGGGATCGAAGCGGCGATCCGTGCCCGGCCCAACCAACGTCCACCGATTCCGCCCACCTCGACCTCCTCTCGTTCTCGCCCGCCGTCTCGGTTGATCGGCGCGGCCTGCGTCCTGGCCGGTCATGGTAGCGATGCCCGGTGCACCGCCGTGAGAGGCAGCCACCGCTAGGATGCCGTTCGGCTTGCGGCGCCCGGATGGGTGTCGGGCCGCCCCGCTCTGGGCGCGTGCCCGGAAGACCGGGCTAGCAAGCGCCCCACGACGGGTGCGAGCCTGGTCGGAAAGACGGCCCAGCGACGCGAGGGTGGAGAGTCGGCCAGCATGAGGAGACGATGAGCGAGGCCAGTGCGTCCGCCCTCCCCGACGGGGTAAAGGGCTCGACGCGACCAGCGGTAGTCCAGCTCCTCGACGAGAGGCCCGAGCTTGCCGCGCGGGTGGTCTCGGCGCGCGTGCCGCTCGGCACCCGCCTGAAGGAGCTGTGGAGTTCGCGCGAGCTGTTCTTCTTCCTGGTTCGCAAGGACCTGAAGGTGAAGTACAAGGGCAGCGTTCTCGGTGTTGCGTGGTCGCTGCTGAACCCGGCGGTGATGCTCCTCGTCTACACGGTGGTCTTCACCAAGTTCCTCCGCTCGGGGATTCCCGACTTCGCCCTCTACCTGTTCTGCGGGCTGATCGTGTGGAACCTGTTCTCGCTCGCACTGCTGGGCTCGTCGTCGGTGATCGTTGCGAACGCCGCCATCGTCAAAAAGGTGTCGTTCCCTCGCGAGATCCTCGCCCTCGCCCAGGTGGGCACGGCGACGATGTTCTTCTTCTTCCAGGCGATCGTGCTGGTCCTCTTCATGGCCGGCTTCCAGCTCGCACCGGTCTGGCATCTGCTGCCGATGGTGCTGTTCGCCCTGGTCGACCTGATCATCGTCGCAGCGGCGATCGCGGTGTTCCTCTCGGCGGTCAACGTGTACTTCCGCGACGTCGAGCACCTGATCACGGTGGTGCTGTTGGCCTGGCAGTGGGGGATCCCGATGATCTACTCCTACAACCAGGTCTACGACCACCACCATCTGCTCGGGGACTTCTACCTCGCCGATCCGCTCGTGCCGATCGTGATGACCTTCCAGCGTGTGATCTACGGCCTGCACCCCTACAGCTCGGTCGGCAAGGTCCGGACCTACGCCGTGGCCGGCTACCCGCTGCACTTCTACTTCTTGATGCTCGGCTGGGTCTTTGTGACCGGCATCGTCCTCTTCCTCATCGCCATGGTGGTCTTCGGCCGCATCGAGGGGAACTTCGCCGAGGAGCTGTGAGCACACAGTGAGCAGCATCGCCATCGACATCCAAGCCGTCTCGAAGCGCTTCAAGCTCTTCCACGAGAAGTACTCAACGCTGAAAGAGCGCGTCATCCACGCCGGGCAGGTGCCCTACGAGGAGTTCTGGGCGCTCGGCGGGGTCTCGGCCAGCATCCCGGCGGGCCAGACCGTGGGCATCCTCGGCCGCAACGGTTCGGGCAAGTCCACCCTGTTGAAGTGCATCGCCGGGATCTTGCAGCCCACCTCGGGACAGGTGGTCGTGCGCGGTCAGCTGGCCGCGATGCTCGAGCTCGGCGCGGGGTTCCAACCCGAGCTCTCGGGCCGAGACAACGTCTACCTGAACGGCTCGCTGCTGGGCTTCTCCCGCAAGGACATCGACCGTCGCTTCGACGAGATCGTCGCCTTCGCCGAGCTCGAGGAGTTCATCGACAACCAGGTCAAGTACTACTCCTCGGGCATGTACGTGCGCCTCGGCTTCGCCGTGGCGGTCTCGGTCGAGCCGGACATCCTGCTCGTCGACGAGGTCCTCGCCGTCGGCGACGAGCGCTTCCAGCAGAAGTGCATCGACCGGGTGCGCCGCTTCCAAGAGGAGGGAAGGACCATCGTGGTCGTCTCCCACTCGCCGGACACGATGCGCGAGCTGTGCGACTCGGTCCTCGTGCTCGACCGCGGCCAGCTCGTCACCTTCGCCCCGGCGGGCGAGGCGATCCGCGTCTTTCGCGAGCGCCTGGTCGACGTCGGTGCGACGCTGTCTCCCACCGTGGCGGCCCCGGACGCGACGACCGGCGAGGCCATGCCGATCGAGTCCCGCCGTACCATCCGCATCACCGGTGCCACGGTGGAGCACCCCGGCCAGGACGAGCGCCCGTACCTCATCACCGGGGAGCCCCTCACCATCCGGGCCAACTTCGAGGTCGCGGAGCCGATCGCCGGTGCCACCTTCCGGGTCTCGGTGCTCACCGAGCGGGGATCCTCGCTGTTCTCGTCCACGAGCGGCGGCATGGCCGAGGGCATGGTGCTGCCGCCGGGGGACGGCGGGGTCACCTTCTTCTTCGACTCCATCCCCTTCCTCGACGGCCGCTTCCAGGTGACGATGGCTGCGCAGGACGCCCGCGGCATGGTGCTCGACGTCGCCGAGCCGCTCTGCCACTTCGAGGTGATGAACCCCGGCCGTGCCATCGGGGTGGTCGGACTGCCCCTGCGGGTGGAGGTCGAGCCGCCGACGGGCGCGCTCGTGCCGCCCGCGCTGCTCTGAGCCCGGCCGCCGACGGCGGCTCGGGCGCCACGCCCGCCGTCGAGCTGCCGATCCGGTCCGAGCCACCGGCCCCCGACCTTGCCGAGGTGATGGCGGCGATCGCGGCCGAGGCGCACCGCCTGCGCAG
>JAODBN010000141.1 GCA_025463965.1 Acidimicrobiaceae bacterium | reverse complement strand
GGTGGAAGAGGTCCACGCCTACCTCGCCCGGGCGGCCGCAGATGCGGTCGCGCTCGGGGTCGAGGAGGTCTACGTCGACCCGGGGATCGGCTTCGGCAAGACCATCGAGCACAATCTGGCGCTGCTTCGCGCCCTGCCGGCGCTCGTCGCCGCCGGGACCCCGGTGCTCGTTGGGACCAGTCGCAAGACCTTCCTCGGTCGGCTGGCCCCGCGTCCGGACGGCAGCCCAGCTCCGCCTGACGACCGCCTCGCCGGTTCCCTCGCCACCGCGGTGTGGGCGATGAGCTGTGGCGCACGGGTGATCCGCGTCCACGACGTGCGGGCGAGCGTGCAGGCCGCCTGTCTCGTCGGCGACCGTGCCCGGACCGATCGTGCCAAGGCGTCGCTCGTCTCGGAGGGCGCACGGTGAAAGGCAGATGGGCGGCGGGGATCGTGCCGCGCAACTTCGCCTGGATCCTGAAGGACCAGCTCGCGTTGAGCGAGCGGCCCGGCGGCTACGCGCCGCACCACCGAAGGGTCCGGCGCCAAGAGGAGATCTTGTGGTTGAGGGCGCAGGGGTTCACCCGTGTGGTCTCGCTCCTCCCCTCCAATCACAACCTGCACGCCTACGACGAGCTCGACCTGCCCTCGTCGCATTTCCCGCTTCCCGCCCAAGGAGACGTCCGGCCCGCCCTGGCTGCTTGCTATCCGGCGCTTCTCGACTGGGTGCGCGGTGGCGAACGGCTGCTGATGCACCACGAGGAGCTCGGCGAGCGCCTCGCTGGGGTGGCCGCCGGCTTCTTGTGCTGGAGCGGCGTGCTGCCCGAGCCTCCCCAGGCGGTCTCGGTCGTCGAACAGCTGCTGAAGCGCCAGATGGGCTCAGCGGGACGCGCCATCGTCGCCTCCGCTGCGACCCTCGCTCCAGCACGGCGCACGGCGTTCCCGCCCGGCACGGCGAGCGGCCCGCAGGTGGCCAGCGTCGTGGAGGACGCGGAGCAGGCCTTCGTGGCCGAGAAGGCGAGCGTCGAGGCCCCGCTGCCGCCGACGGACGCGGCGCCAGCGGAGCCGGGCGACATCCCGGCCAAGGCCCGCCGGGTCGCGAAGGCCAAGAGTGCCCCGGTCGTGCCGGAGGTGGCTCCTGCCCCGGTCGTCGTCAAGGGTGGCGGCACGGCCTCCGACGCGGGCGCAAAGAGCGTCGCCGCGTCCGACAGCCCGACCGGCGGCGAGGGTGCCGCCGAGCGCAGTTGAAGGACCGGATCGAGCTGCGGGGCCTGCGCGTTCTCGGCACGCACGGCGTGCTGGCCGAAGAGCGGGAGCGGGCCCAGCCGTTCGAGATCGATCTCGACGTCGAGGCAGATCTCGGGCCCGCGGCGCGGGCAGACGATCTCGCCCAGGCGGTCGACTACGGCGCCATGGCAGACCGGGTCGTCGAGGTGGCCGAGGGCCGCAGCTTTCGTCTGCTCGAGGCGCTCGCCGACGCGGTCGGCGCCGCGGTGCTCGAGGACCCGAGGGTCAATGCCGTGACCGTGACCGTCCGCAAGCTCCGCCCCCCGGTTCCCGTCGACCTCGCCTCGGCCGGGGTTCGACTTACCCGCCAACGGGACTGGGACTCGGACGGTGGCTGAGCGGGGGCGCCTCCGGGCGCACCTCGGGCTGGGCTCGAACCTCGGAGACCGCTGGGCGCTCCTCGGCGGCGCGGTGTCCTCGCTCGGGGAGCTCGATGCCGATCTGGTGGTGTCTCCGATCTACGAGAGCGCGCCCGTCGGCGGCCCGGCCCTCCAGCCGCCCTACCTCAACGCGGTGGTGCGCCTCGTCGTCGAACGCTCGCCGCTTGAGGTGCTGGAGCTCGCCGGCCGCCTCGAGCAGGCGGCCGGTCGGGTGCGCGAGGAGCGGTGGGGCCCTCGCACCCTCGACGTGGACGTCCTTCTCCTCGACGAAGAGGACGGTGGCTCCTGGCGCCCGCTCGAGCTGGACCTGCCCGAGCTGTCGGTGCCCCACCCGCGCCTTTACGAGCGGGCCTTCGTGCTCGCCCCCCTCGAGGACTGTTCGCCCGATCTCGTCCCGGCCGGCTGGCGACAGGCGCTCGGTGGGGCCGAGGCGCTCGAGTCAGCGCTCCGGCGGGTGGGGGAGATCGTCCGGGTGGCCGCGCCGTGACCGACGGGCGCGGCGTCGACAGCGAGTGTGTCGAGACCACCGACGTGGTCATCGTCGGAAGTGGGGTGGCCGGGTGCGTCGCCGCGATCGGCCTCGCCCAGCGAGGCGCGAGCGTCGTGCTGTTGACCAAGGACCGGCTCGAGGACTCGAACACGCGCTGGGCCCAAGGCGGCGTGGCAGCGGTGCTCGGCGGCTCCGAGGACAGCGTGGCGGCCCACCTTGAGGACACCCTGGCTGCCGGGGGCGGTCACAGTGACCCTGCGGCGACCGAGCTGCTCGTGAGGGAGGCGGCGGCGGCGGTGGAGGGGCTGCTGGCACTGGGGGCGGTGCTCGACCGCACCGAGGACGGCTCGCTCGCCCGCTCGCGCGAGGGCGGCCACCGCTTCGCCCGCGTGCTGCACGCCGGAGGCGCGGCGACCGGGGCTGAGCTCTCCCGGGTGCTCGTCGCGGCGCTCGGGCCGGCCGGGGTCGACTGTCGCGAGCAGGCGGCCGCCCGCGAGCTCGTGATCGAGGCAGGGCGTTGTCGCGGGGTCGTCGCCGACATCGGCGGTCGGTCCACGCGCTTCGAGGCGCGCGCGGTGGTGCTGGCGACGGGCGGCGCGGGCCAGCTCTTCGCGGTCACCACCAACCCGACCGGTGCGACCGGCGACGGGATCGCCATGGCACTGCGGGCTGGGGTGCCGGTCGCCGATCTCGAGTTCGTCCAGTTCCACCCGACCGCGCTCGCCGCCGGTCCGCCTGGCGCCCCTCGCTTGCTGCTGAGCGAGGCCCTCCGCGGGGAGGGTGCCCTCCTGCTCGGTCCGGAGGGGAACCGCTTCGTCGACGAGCTGGCACCTCGTGACGTGGTCAGCAGGGCGGTGGAGGCCGAGATGCGCGCGGCGAGGAGCCCACACGTCTTTTTGGACGCCCGGCCCGTGGACGCCTTCGCCGAGCGCTTCCCGGCGCTGTGCGCAGCGCTCGCCGCCTTCGACCTCGACCCCGCCCGCGACCTGTTGCCGGTCGCCCCGGCGGCCCACTTCCTGTCCGGCGGGATCCTCACCGACCTCGACGGGGCGAGCGCCCTCCCGGGGCTGTGGGCGGTCGGCGAGGTGGCCTGCAGCGGCGCCCAAGGGGCCAACCGCCTGGCGTCGAACTCACTCCTTGAGGGGCTCGTCTTCGCCAGCAGGGCGGCCCAGGCCATCTCCGGTGGCCGGGTGGGCCCGCGCGCCGACGGCGCGCTCGCCCCCCTCCTCGAGGAACGCTCGGCCGGTGCCTTGCCGGTCCGCCTTCTCCCGCTCGACGAGGTCACTGGCACCGACGTCGTGCGGGCGGGACCCGATGACGTGTCGGCCGCCCGGTTCCGGCTCCAGCGGGCCGCGAGCGCCGGAGCCGGCGTCGTCCGCGAGCCGGTTGGCTTGGCCAAGGCGGGCGCGGAGATGGCGATCGCCGGGGCGGTCGCCGACGCCGCTCGGGTCGGCCACGGTGAGGTCCCACGCGCCGTCGCTGAGCTCGGGGACTTGGCGCTTGTCGGACGGGCGCTCGTCGCAGCGGCGCTCGCCCGCCAGGAGAGCCGGGGAGGACACTTCCGCGCCGACCATCCCGCCGCCTCCGAAGCGTTCCGTCTCCGGTTCGCCTTCGGGTCCCCCCTGTCTGAGGCCGCGGCCATCGCGGCAAAGACCGACGCGGCCAGAACGTACGCGGCCAGAAATGGAGCAGCTCAATGAGACGCGACGACGCCCAGCCCCCGCACACTGCGGTGCGCGAGGCGGTGCGAATCGCCCTTGCCGAGGACCTCTTGCCCCTCGGAGACCTGACTGCGTCGCTGATCGACCCGGGCCTCTCCGGGCGCGCCGACGTCGTCTCCCGCTCGGCCGGCGTGATCGCCGGAACCGCCTGCGCTCGCGAGGTCTTCGCCCAGGTGGACCCAGCGCTGTGCTTCGAGGTCTTGGTGGACGACGGCGAGGCGGTCGAGACCGGCGGGGTCGTCGCCCGCTGTTCGGGGCCGATGCGCTCGCTTCTCAGCGCGGAGCGGAGCGCCCTCAATTTCCTCTGCCATCTGTCCGGGGTGGCCACCTTGACGCGGGCGTACGTGGAGGCGGCGGCGTCGGGCAACCTCGCCACCCGCATCTGGGACACCCGCAAGACCACGCCAGGGCTGCGATCGCTCGAGAAGGCGGCGGTGCGCGCCGGGGGCGGTGCGAACCACCGAGGCAACCTCTCCGAGGCGATCCTCGTCAAGGACAACCATCTCGGCGGCATCGGCATCTCCGAGGCGATG
This sequence comes from Acidimicrobiaceae bacterium, assembly GCA_025463965.1. Lineage (GTDB taxonomy): Bacteria > Actinomycetota > Acidimicrobiia > Acidimicrobiales > Bog-793 > JAODBN01. Next base: position 8,257 of record JAODBN010000141.1, on the reverse strand, counting down.
GCGCGGGCGCGAGAGCGCTGGCCGGGCCGGATGGTGGAGGTCGAGTGCGATCGCATGGACCAGGTCGTGGAGGCGCTGCGGGACGGCGCCACCTTGGTCATGTGCGACAACATGACGCCGGACCAGGTACGTCAGGCGGTCGCGCTCGTGCGCTCGGATCCGCGCGGGGCCGGAGGCGGCGTCCTCGTCGAGGCCTCAGGGGGCATCAATCTCGCCAACGTCTCGCAGTACGCGGCGGCCGGTGCCGATGTGATCTCGGTCGGAGCGCTCACCCACTCCGCGCCGGCGCTCGACCTCGGCCTCGACCTCGAGCTCTGAGCCGGTCGGACCCTCCGAGCGCGACGGGGCAGGCAGGAGGGCCCGGGCAGGTCGACTAAACAAGGCAAATGCTGCTGGCCATCGACGTGGGCAACACCCAAACGGTGGTGGGCGTCTTCGCCGGCGAGATCTCGCCGGTCACCGGTGCTCGGGCCGCTGGCTCGCTGCCCGGTCTCCTGCACAGTTGGAGGCTGGCGACCGTGCCGGCTCGCACGGCCGACGAGCTCGTGCTCATCCTTCGCCAGCTGCTCGACCTGGCCGGCCTGGGACTGCCGGGGCTGGCGGGCGCCTTCTCGGGGCGCGAGCCTGACGGCGAGATCGAGGGGATGGTCCTGTCCTCCTCGGTTCCCCCCGTCACCGCCACCGTCGCGGAGATGGCCTCGCGCTGGCTCGATGTCCCGCTCGTCGTGGTGGGCCCGGGCACGCGCACGGGGATGCCGGTTCGCTACGACAATCCGCGTGAGGTCGGCCCTGACCGCATCGTGAACGCGGTCGGCGCCCTCGACCTCTACTCGGCGCCCCTCATCGTCGTCGACTTGGGCACCGCGACCACCTTCGACGCCGTGTCGGGCGCCGGGGAGTACCTCGGCGGGGCGATCGTCCCCGGCCTCGAGATCTCGATGGACGCGCTCTACTCCCACGCCGCGGCGCTCCCGAGGGTCGCCCTCGGCGAGCCGCGGCGGGCGATCGGACGCTCGACCGTCGAGTCGATGCAGGCGGGTGCAATCTTCGGCCACGCCGCGCTCGTCGACGGCATGTGCGAGCGCATCAACGAGGAGCTGGGAGGCGCCACGGTGCTCGCCACCGGCGGTCTCGGGGGCCTCGTCGTCCCGCACGCCCGCAGGGTGTCCCACTACGAGCCGTGGCTCACCCTCCACGGTCTGCGGCTGCTCTACGAACTGAACGCTCCAGGTGTGGCAGCTGGGCCCCGCCGACGTGGAGCGGCGGAGGTGTCCTGGTGAGCTCGCCGATCCCGTACCGCTTCGAGACCACGCGTGCCGCGGGGGAGCTGGCGAGCGACAAGGCGTTCGAGGACCTGGCGCCGGGCGAGTCCTCCGGGGTGGTCGTGTCGGTGGCCGGCCGGCTGATGCGGCTTCGCGCCCAGGGCCGGGTCGCCTTCGCCGAGCTGCGTGACTGGACCGGAGCAATCCAGCTCTTTGCGCAGTCCGACGTGACGGAGCGTTTCGACGAGCTGGCCGGGCGCGCGCTCGGCGACTGGGTGGGGGCCGTCGGTGAGGTGGTCCGGACAAAGCGGGGCGAGCTGTCGGTGCGCGTCGTCGAGTGGGTCCTTCTCGCCGAGGCGAGGCGGGGTTTTGGTGACAAGTGGCGCGGTGTCAACGACCCGGACCTGCGCTACCGCCAGCGCGAGGTCGACCTGTGGGCCAACGAGGGCGTGCGCGACACCTTCCTCGTGCGCTCCAAGGTGCTGGCGGCGATTCGCCGACTGCTCAGCGAGCGCGGCTTCATCGAGGTGGAGACCCCGGTGCTCCATCAGGTGGCGAGCGGCGCCCACGCCCGGCCCTTTGTCACCCACTACAACTCGCTCCATTCCGACTTCTATCTGCGGATCGCCCTCGAGCTGCACCTGAAGCGCCTCGTGGTCGGGGGATTCGAGCGGGTCTTCGAGATCGGCCGGGTCTTCCGCAACGAGGGCATCTCGCCACGCCACAACCCCGAGTTCACCGAGCTCGAGCTCTACCAGGCGTACGCGGACTACCACGACGTGATGGCGCTCACCGAGGAGCTGGTCGCCGGAGTCAGCCTCGAGGTGCTCGGAAAGACGACCCTCACCTACCAAGGACGGCCTCTCGACCTCACGCCGCCCTGGCGGCGGGCCACGCTCGAGGAGCTGGTCGCCGAGCAAACCGGCGTGGAGGTGGGGCTCCATCTCCCGCCCGAGGAGCTCCGTCGCAGGGCGCGCGAGCTCGGGGTGGCGGTCAGCGACGACGACGGCCCGGGCAAGGTGCTGGTCGAGATCTACGAGAAGACCACCGAGTCCTCCCTCTGGGGCCCGGTCTTCGTCATGGACTACCCGAAGGAGGTCTCGCCGCTCGCCCGAGACCACCGGTCGCGCCCGGGCTACGTCGAGCGCTTCGAGCCGGTGATCGCCGGGCGCGAGCTCGGCAACGCCTTCAGCGAGCTCGCCGACCCCGACGAGCAGCGCCGTCGGCTGCTCGACCAGGCGGCAGAGCGCGCGGCGGGCGACGAGGAAGCGATGGCGCTCGACGAGGAGTTCCTGCGGGCGCTCGAGCACGGCATGCCTCCGACGGGCGGCCTCGGCATCGGGGTCGACCGGCTCATCATGCTCCTCACCGACCAGGCGAACATCCGAGAAGTCGTGCTGTTCCCGGCGCTCCGGCCGCCGTCGGGGCGAGGCGACGTCGCCGTCTCAGCCTCCGCGGTCGGAACGGTCGGTGTCGGCGGGCCCAGCGAGGGTGGGCTCAGCGAAGAAGGCTCAGGCGAGGAGAGTGCGGGCGCCGATTCGGGCGAAGAGCTCGCCGGCGAAGGATCCGCCCCGCCGGCGACGCCGAACGAGGGGTCACGCCGACGGGACTGAAAAGCCGGAGCCCCTCAGCTGGCGAGGGCGCTCCTCGAGCGCTCGAGATCGTCGAGCAGCCCGAGTCCGAGCTCGCCGAGCGCCCGGGCCACGAGCCCGTCTCCGAGTCGTCCCACCGCTTCGCTCGCCTGCTCGGCGTGGCGCCGGGCGACGTTCGCCGCCGCGGCGATGCCGTTCGAGCGCGCCACGAGCTCTCGGGCCAGCTCCACCTCTTCCCGGGAGAGCGGATGCCCGAGCACCTCGCGAAGGCGCGGCGCCACCCGGCGGTCGAGCAGCGCCCGCTGGACCGGGAGGGTGTAGATGCCTTCGGCGAGGTCCTGGCCCGGGGGCTTGCCGAGCTCCTCCTCGCTCGCCACGACGTCGAGGACGTCATCGCGGATCTGGAAGACCACGCCGAGGCACTCTCCGAACTCGGTGAGCGCGTCGATGGACTCTCGGTCGAGGCCGGCGGTGATGCCCCCGATCCGGCAGGCCGTGGACATCAACGCAGCTGTCTTGTCGGCGACGGCGCGCAGGTAGGCCTCCTCGGTGCGATCGACGCGGTAGGCCGCCTGAACCTCGGCGATCTGGCCCTGACAGAGACGACCGAGCGTCGCTGCCAGCAGCCCTGCCACCTCGGTGCCGAGCGACGCGGCGATTTCGGCAGAGCGGGCAAGCAAGAAGTCCCCCGCTACGATCGCGATGAGGTTTCCCCAGCGAGCGTTGACGCTGACCACATTTCGCCGACGCGTCGCCTCGTCCATCACGTCGTCGTGGTAGAGCGAAGCGAGATGGACGAGCTCGACGCAGACCCCGCCGAGCAGCGTGTCCTCGCTCGCCGGGAGTCCGCCAAGGGCGGCCGAGGCGATCGTCAGGGCCGGACGCAGGCGTTTGCCCCCGGCATCGACCAGATGGGTGGCGATCTCGTCGAGGAAGTCGTCGCCGCGGACCACGTTTTCGCTGAGGCAATTCTCCAGCCGAACAAGCTCCTCGTCCGGAACGGGAAGCGCAAAGAGGTCTGGAGCGTTCATTCAAGTGCACGATACGCCACGGGTCCTCGAATCCGACAACGGGCGTTGACCGGACACCGCCAAGGCGTCCGGGAGGCGTTCCTGATCCGGATTCCGCGAAGGGGCGCAACGTGCGGCAGGATCGGCCGTTAGCGGTGCAGGTGCACAGGAGCGGCCGACGGGTAAGACGGCCCTGAGGGGCAGGTCTCACCTTCACCCCGAGGGGTGAGGGTGGCCAGGGAGACCTGGTCTGTAGACTTGGTCCGAAGAGGTCGAACATCGGAGGGAGTACGAGATTGTTCGAGCGATTCACTGACAGGGCACGACGGGTGCTGGTCCTCGCTCAGGAGGAGGCCCGCCTCCTCAACCACAGCTTCATCGGCACCGAGCACATTCTGCTCGGGCTCATCCACGAGGGCGAAGGTCTCGCCGCAAAGGCCTTGGAGTCGCTCGGTATCGGGCTCGACGCCGTCCGGGAGAAGGTCGAAGAGACCATCGGCCCCGCTGGGTCGGCACCGACCGGCTCTCCGCCATTCACCCCCCGGGCCAAGAAGGTCCTCGAGCTCTCGCTTCGCGAGGCGCTCCAGCTCGGGCACAACTACATCGGGACCGAGCACATGCTTCTCGGACTCGTCCGAGAGGGCGAGGGCGTCGCAGCCCAGGTCCTCCAGAGCCTCGGGGCCGACCTCCCCCGCGTTCGCCAGCAGGTGATCCAGCTCCTGTCCGGATCGGTCGGGCGCGAGAGCTCGGGAGCCAGCACCGGTTCGGGCAGCTCCGAGCAGACCACCACCGGCTCGCCGGTTCTCGACCAGTTCGGCCGGAACCTCACCCAGCTGGCGCGCGAGCACAAGCTCGACCCAGTGATCGGCCGGGACCGTGAGATCGAGCGCCTCATGCAGGTGCTGTCGCGCCGCACGAAGAACAACCCCGTGCTGATCGGCGAGCCCGGCGTGGGCAAGACGGCGATCGTCGAGGGCCTGTCCCAGCAGATCGTGAACAACGACGTTCCCGAGACCTTGAAGGGCAAGCAGCTCTACACCCTCGACCTCGGCGCGCTCGTTGCGGGCAGTCGCTACCGAGGGGACTTCGAGGAGCGGCTGAAGAAGGTCCTGAAGGAGATCCGCACCCGCGGTGACACGATCTTGTTCATCGACGAGCTGCACACGCTCGTCGGTGCGGGTGCCGCGGAGGGCGCGATCGACGCGGCCTCGATCCTCAAGCCGATGCTTGCGCGAGGCGAGCTGCAGACCATCGGTGCGACGACCCTCGACGAGTACCGCAAGCACCTCGAGAAGGACGCCGCCCTCGAGCGCCGCTTCCAGCCGATCAAGGTGGAGGAGCCCTCGCTCGTCCACACGATCGAGATCTTGAAGGGCCTCCGGGACCGTTACGAGGAGCACCACCAGGTCACGATCACCGACCAGGCTCTGGTGGCCGCGGCCAACCTCGCCGACCGGTACATCTCGGACCGCTACCTGCCCGACAAGGCCATCGACCTCATCGACGAGGCCGGGAGCCGGCTGCGCATCCGCCGGATGTCGACGCCGCCGGAGTACCGCCGACTCGAGGAGGAGCTGAGCCGGCTTCGCTCCGAGAAGGAAGCCGCGCTCGAGCGCCAGAACGGCGAGCAGGTCAAGCGCCTCTCCGAGCAGGAGCAGGTGAAGATGGAGCGCAAGGCCGTCCTCGAGCAGGAGTGGCGTGCCGAGGGGATGGACCTCTTCGACGTGGTCGATGAGGACGTCATCGCCGACGTGCTGGCCAACTGGACCGGCATCCCGGTCTACAAGCTGACCGAGGAGGAGACCTCCAAGCTTCTCCGCATGGAGGACGAGCTGCACAAGCGGATCGTCGGCCAGGAGGAGTCCATCGCGGCGCTCTCACGGGCGATCCGCCGTACGCGTGCCGGGTTGAAGGATCCCAAGCGCCCGTCGGGTTCGTTCATCTTCCTCGGCCCCACCGGGGTCGGCAAGACCGAGCTCGCCAAGGCGCTCGCCGAGTTCCTCTTCGGCGACGAGTCCTCGCTGATCCAGCTGGACATGAGCGAGTACATGGAGAAGCACACCGTCAGCCGCCTCGTGGGCTCGCCCCCTGGCTACGTCGGTTACGAAGAGGGCGGCCAGCTGACCGAGGCCGTTCGGCGCAAGCCCTTCTCCGTGGTGCTGTTCGACGAGGTCGAGAAGGCTCACCCGGACGTCTTCAACGCCCTTCTCCAGATCCTGGAGGACGGACGCCTGACCGACGCCCAAGGCCGGACCGTCGACTTCAAGAACACCGTGCTCATCATGACCTCGAACCTGGGGACGGCGGACCTGCGCAAGGCAGGGCTCGGCTTCGCCAAGTCGAACGAGGCGGTCACCTACGAGCGGATGAAGACCAAGGTCCAAGAGGCGCTCAAGGCGCACTTCCGCCCGGAGTTCCTGAACCGGATCGACGAGGTGATCGTCTTCCACGAGCTGCTGCTCGATGAGGTGATCCAGATCGTCGACCTCATGATCAAGCGGGTGCGCGATCAGCTTGAGGGCCAGGGCATCGGTCTCGAACTGACTCGGACGGCCAAGGAGTTCGTCGCCAACAAGGGCTACGAGCCTGCGCTCGGGGCTCGTCCGTTGCGGCGGGCGATCCAACAGCTGATCGAGGACCCGCTCTCGGAGAAGCTCCTGTGGAAGGAGTTCCGAGTGGGCGAGACCATCATCGCGGACCTCGAAGGCACCGACATCGTGTTCCGCGCCGTCGAGGGCGTCGAGCCCCCGCCGGTGGAGCTGGCCGGAGCGGGCGCGGACTCCTAGTCCGCCCCGGGGCCACTGAGCTCCGATCAAGACTGACGAATGAGGACCCGGGCCGATCGGCCCGGGTCCTCGTCGTTTCGGGCGTCGATGCGGGTCCCGTCAATGCCTGTCGATGTTCGGTAAGTGCGTTGTCCGTGTACTCAAGCCTGGCTTTTCCCCGGCCGCAGGGGGTTCTCTGTTCCTCGGTGATTCCCCGATTCCTTGTCGCCGGTGCTCGCCGCGCTGGCCACTCGAACGTGGGGCCGACATCGAGTCGACGACGACCGCTTACGAGCCGCTGATCCCCCGTTGTCGCTCGCAGCGGGGCGCCACAGCGGGGAACGCATTCCCCGAGAGTGGGGCACCCCGCGCGTAGGGTCCTTGCATGTCTCCACGTGAGCGGACCGTCCATCGCTGCGAAGAGTGCGGCGCCGCCGCTCCGCGGTGGTCGGGGCGCTGTGCCCAGTGCGGTTCCTGGAACAGCCTCGTCGAGGAGCGAGTCGTACGCACGGTCGCCGACGAGGCGGCCGCACTGCTCGCGGAGCCGGTCGAGCTGGCGGCGATCTCCGCCGAGGGCGGTGCGCCGGTCCCGACCGGTGTCGCAGAGCTCGACCGGGCCCTCGCCGGTGGCCTCGTGCCTGGCTCGGTGACCCTCATCGGCGGAGAGCCCGGTGTCGGTAAGTCGACGCTGCTCTTGCAAGCCGCGGCCCAGCGAGCCGCCGCCGGGGGGCGGGTCCTCCTCGTGTCGGCGGAGGAGTCGCCCGAGCAGGTTCGCCGCCGGGCCGACCGTCTCGGTGCGGCGGTCGAGGGAGTCGCCCTGCTACCCACGACGTCGCTGTCGAGCGCCCTGTCGGCGGCAGAGCGCCATCGCCCGGACCTGCTGGTGGTCGACTCCATCCAGACCGTCGGCGACCCCGGCCTAGGAGCGCCAGGAAGCGTTGCCCAGGTCCGGGAGTGCGCAGCGCGCCTGGTGGCCTTCTCCAAGCAGCAAGGCGTGGCGACGGTGCTCGTCGGCCACGTCACCAAAGAGGGAAGCCTTGCGGGGCCGCGAGTGCTCGAGCACCTCGTGGACACCGTGTGCAGCTTTGAAGGTGAGCGCCACCACGCGCTGCGGGTCCTTTCGGTCACCAAGCACCGGTTCGGGCCGACCGGAGAGCTCGGGATCTTCGCTATGGGCGAGCGCGGGCTCGAGAGCGTCGCCGACCCGAGCGCCTTCTTGCTCGCTGACCGGCGGCCTGGAGTTGCCGGCAGCGTCGTCGCCCCCGTGCTGGAAGGTCGTCGTCCGCTGCTGGTCGAGGTTCAGGCGCTCGTCGCTCGAAGCTCGCTCGCCACACCGCGCCGAGCCGCCCAGGGTGTGGTGCCCGGTCGGCTCGCGCTTCTGCTCGCCGTCTTGGAACAGCGGGCCGGATGCCCCTTCGCGGGGATGGACGTCTTTGCCTCGGCGGTCGGAGGCATTCGCGTGCACGAGCCGGCAAGCGACCTCGCTCTCGGCCTGGCGCTGGCGTCCGCTTCTCTCGGCGTGCCCCTCGGAGAGGACCTCGTGGCCTGCGGTGAGGTGGGCCTTGGCGGAGAGGTCCGCCAGGTCGCGCAGACCGACCGCCGTCTGGCCGAGGCGGCCCGACGGGGCT
>JAODBN010000132.1 GCA_025463965.1 Acidimicrobiaceae bacterium | reverse complement strand
GGGGTGGAGGCCTCGGGGCGGCCAGCGGGGTGCTGACCGTTTGTCGTATCCGACATCAGGGGGGTCCCTTCTGAAAGACGCGTCGACTCGACGCGCCAGGGCGAGCTCGGCGCGGACCCCGGGCGCGACGTGCGCCTCCAGGGATCCGGGCCGGACGCCGTCGTGCATGGTCAGGCGGGGGCTCCAGGCGTCCGCCGTCGTCGGAACGACGGTCGGGCGGGCGCCGGGGACCGGCCCGCAGGGTCGCGCCAGCGCGCCACCGACGGTGGCGAGCGCGGCGCTCGGGATGGTGCGCGCCGCGCCTGGCGAGCAGAGCTCGGCTCCGGGCATCGGCAGGGTCATCTCGTGACGAGTGTATCCCGGGTGCTCAGCCGGCCCGGGATCGTTTCGAACGCGTGACGGGACGATCATCCCTTGCCAGGGAGGTTGAGCGCCCCCACGCCTTGGTGCGCGTAGAGGTAGTCGAAGATGCTGCGGGCCACCGGGGCTGACGCCGCGGCGCCGTAGCCGGCCTGGTCGATCTCGACCGCAACGACATAGCGGGTGGAGGAGTTCTTCGGACCGCCGAAGGCCACGAACCACGCCGTCGGCTGCTTCGTGCTCGTGAGCGACACGTCGGCCGTACCGGTCTTGCCGGCGACGTCCCACTTGGAGAAGGGAAAGCCCGTGAAGGCGGCGTAGGCGGTGCCGTGCGGCTGCTGGACGACGCCCTCGAACCCCGACAACATCGCCTGGTAGACGCCGGGGGCGTAGGTGACGTGCGCCTTGGCCTTGGGAGCGATCCTGCGCACGAGCTTGTCGTTCGGCCCCACGATCGCTCCGGCCATCTCCGGGGCGTAGCGGGTCCCGCCGTTGGCGAAGGTGGCGTAGGCCTCGGCCTCCTCGAGCGGGGTCACGAGCGTGGTGCCCTGCCCGAAGGCCAGCTCGACGTTGTCGCCGAGGTACCAGCTGGTCGAGCTCGCCGGGTAGACGGCCGGGTTCTCCTTGTGCAGGAGCGTGCGCAGCGCCGGGCTGTCCACGAAGCCCGGGTACTCACCGGGAAGGTCGATGCCGCTCGGCGCGCCGTAGCCGTACTTGTTCGCCACGTTCTGGATCGGGGTCTGGCCGAAGCGGGAGCGGTCCACCCAAAACTCGGCGCCGAGGGTGTAGAAGAACACGTCGCTCGAGACGGTGAGGGCGGTCGTGACGTTGATCGGGCCGAAGGACTCGCCGTTCGAGTCGTGCAGCGACAGCCCGTACTGGTTGAAGTACCCCGGATCGTCGATGTAGCTGCCGGTGCTGATGAGGCCGTCGTCGAGCGCGGCCGTGGCCGTCGAGATCTTGAAGGTCGAGCCCGGGGGCTGGAGGCCCTCGAGCGCGTAGTCGTTGAGCGGGTTGCCGGGGGTGGCCTTGAGGGCGTTGTAGTTCTTCTGGGAGATCCCCCCCACCCACTCGTTGTTGTTGTAGCCGGGGTAGGAGTCGATCGCCAGCACCGCCCCGGTGTTGGCGTTCATCACCACCGCGGCGCCCCAGTCGGCGGGGACCGGCCCGGTGGCGCCGATCGCCGAGCCGGAGCGCAGGGCGTTGACCTGGGAGACCATGGCGTTGTTCAGCGCTTGCTGGAGACCGACGTCGAGGTTGAGCACCACGTCGTTGCCCGGCGTCGAAGGCGTCGACGAGGTGGTCTGGATCAAGTTCCCCGAGGGGTCGACCTGGACCGTCTTGACCCCCTCCTTGCCGCGCAGCACCGACTCGTACTGGAACTCGAGGCCGGTCGTGCCGATCAGGTCGGTGGGCTGGTAGCCCTTGGCGCTGTACTGCTGCTGGACCGTGGTGCACTGCGCGGCCGTGTCGCCGGCCGGACAGGTGATCGGCCCGAGGTAGCCCAGCATCTGCGAGGCGAGGTCGCCGGCGGGGTAGTTGCGCACGTACTCCTGGACGACCGAGGCGCCCGGGAAGGCCGAGGGGTTCTCCTTGATGGTCGTGAACTGCTGCGGGTTGATGCCCTCGGCGACCGGAACCGGCTGGTAGGGGCCGTACTGCTCGTTGTTCAGCTGGGAGCGGATCTGCTTCACGGTGAGCCCGGGGATGAGCGCGGCCAGGTTCTGCTCGGTCTCGGTGCTCGCCACCCGGGTGGCCGGGGTCGTACTGGCGTCGATGGTGGTCTTCAAGGTGACCACGTCCTCGGGGCGGTCGCCGGCGAGGACCTGGCCGCCGCGAGCGAGGATCTCACCTCGCGGCGCAGGCACTGCGACTTGGCGGGTGGTGGTCTGGATCGCCTGGGAGCGGTAGTCCTTCACCCGGATCACCTGGATCGACCAGAGCCTCACCACGAGCACGGAGAAGGCCACCGCCACCACGACCGCAGTGACCGACAGCCGCAGGGCAAAGCGCGGTCGTCCCGGCTCGCGGGCCGAGAGCTCGGCTTTCTCCTGCGCATCCAGCGCGTCGAGGGCCGAGGAGCGGGTGGCGCCCCCGGCGCCGAGCGCCGAACGGAGCCGGTCGAGGCTTCCCGGCGTGGCCTGGCGAGGCAGCTCGAGCCGGTTTGCCAACCGCCGCCGGTGGCCGTGGCGGCGGCGGATCACGAGGCCGCGCTCCCCCCGCTCGGCACGGCGTAGCGCTCGGCGGTCCTGCGGGTGCCCGCCAGCGCCCAGCTCACCGCGCGCAGCGCCGGCCAGGCGAGGACGAGACCTCCGACGGTGACGATCGCCACCGCGAGGGTCGCCTGGCGGAGCATGCCGGGCTGGCCGACGAGGGCAGCGATCACCGCGAAGCCAAGGGTGCCGACTGCGCCGCCGATGACGCACAAGAGCACCGTCGAGCCGGGAGAGTCGCGCCCTGCGGTGCTGTTGCGCACGAGGCCGGCGACGAAGCCCAGCAGGACGAAGGTGAGCAGCGAGAGGCCGTAAGGGGTCGGGAGCACCAGGTCGGCGAACAATCCCGTGCAAAAACCCACCACCGCGCCGCGCTGGGGCCCTCCGACGAGGCCCCCGGCCGCTGCCAGCAGCACCATCAAGTCGGCGTGGTCACCGGCCACGAGCACCTGGTCGACCACCGCCACCTGCAGCACGAGCGCCGCGATGAGCAGCAGGGCCAGCCGCGACCAATTGACGACCGTCATCTCCGCCGCCGCTCAGGCGGGCGGGGTCCACAAAAGGACCGCCACGTACTGCAGTGCGGAGGGATCCACCACGGGCGTGAGCGAGACCGTCTGATCGAGGCCGGCGGAGCTGGAGCGCACGCCGCTCACCGTAGCCACGGGGATGCCGGCGGGGTACGCGGAGACCCCCGAAGAAGAGGTGCCGCTCGTGACGGCCGCCTCGCCCTTGCGTACCAGACCGGAACTCGCGAACAGCTGCACGGACAGGTCGCTCTGGCGTCCTTGGCCGCTCACCACGCCGACGTCGCCGCTCGTCTGGCTCTGCCCGATGCGTACACCCACGGCGCTTCGGCTGTCTTGAAGGAGCCGCACCGTCGACTGGTCGCTTCCCGCTGAGACCACTGTGCCGACGAAGCCCCGGCCGCCGACGACCGGCATGCCGACGGCGACGCCTGAGGCAGTGCCCCGGTCGATCTGGATCGTGTACTCGAAGTCCGACGTCGGCCCGGACAGCACGATGGCATCGAGGTGATGGATGTTCTGGAAGAACGGCAGCCCGTCCAGACGGATCAGCGCCTTGTACTCGGCGCTCGCCTGGTCGTCCGCGGCCACGGACTGGTTCAGGCGACCGATCTGGTTCTGGAGCGCCTGGTTCTGGGCCTGGACCGATCCGTAGCGGAAGGCCCCGGCGACGGCGTCGCCGATCGGATGAAGCACGTACGCGACGGCGCGCTGCACTGGAGAGAGCCCGTCGCCGATCCCGTTTCGGACCCTCGTGATCGCCCGGTTGGCCTCACCGTGGTAGTCCAAGGTGAGCACCGTCACCGAGACGAGCACGAGCATCAGCAGGGTTACCCGCTGACTGGTACGTCGGGTGGTCGCCACGGGGCCTAACCCGCGCGAATCAGCGGTCCGAGGAGGACACCAGCACCTGGCGCAGCGCCTCGAACTCCTCGAGGCACATGCCGCTGCCAAGGGCCACGCAGTTGAGCGGATCCGGCGCCACGACGATGGGCATGCTGGTCTCGGCCTGCAGGCGGACGTCGAGGCCGTGCAGCAGCGCTCCCCCGCCGGTGAGGACGATGCCCTGGGTCATGATGTCCGCCGACAGCTCCGGCGGGGTCTTGTCGAGGGTGACCTTCACCGCGTCGATGATGGCGGCGAGTGGCTCCTCGATCGCCCGGCGGATGTCCTTGGTGGAGGTGACGATCGTCTTCGGCAGCCCGCTCACGAGGTCGCGGCCACGGATCTCCGCGTGGAGCTCCTCCTCGAGGTCGCAGGCCGAGCCGAGCGCCATCTTGATCTCCTCGGCGGTTCGGTCGCCGAGCGCCAGGCTGTACTCCTTTTTCACAAAGGAGATGATCGCCTCGTCGAGCTCGTCGCCGCCGATGCGGATCGACTGGCTGGTGACGATGCCGCCGAGGGAGATGACCGCCACCTCGGTGGTGCCGCCGCCGATGTCCACGACCATGTTGCCGGTCGGCTCGTGGATCGGGAGCCCAGCGCCGATCGCCGCGGCCATCGGCTCCTCGATGATGTAGGCCTTGCGCGCCCCGGCGAACTCGGCCGCCTCCTGCACGGCACGCTTTTCCACGCCCGTGATGCCCGAAGGCACGCAGATGACCATGCGCGGCTTGGAGAAGCGACGGGGGTGCACCCGGCGGATGAAGTAGCGGAGCATCATCTCGCAGACCTCGAAGTCCGCGATGACCCCGTCCTTGAGGGGGCGGATCGCCTGAATATTGCTCGGCGTGCGACCAATCATCCGCTTCGCCTCAGCGCCGACGGCGAGGGGATGCCCGTCTTTCACGTTGATGGCGACGACCGAGGGTTCGTTGAGCACGATCCCCTTGCCGCGCACGTAGACCAACGTGTTGGCCGTGCCGAGGTCCACGGCCATGTCGCGGCCGACGAATCCGAAGGTGTTGTCGCGCATGTGCAGCTCCAGCTCGCATACCGGACCGAGAAAAGTGCAGTCCGGACCGCGAAAGGTTAGGGGAACACCGGTGGGGCGGACAAGGCGCCCTTACCTAATCCGACCCGAGCGGCCGGATGCGGGACACCGCCCTCAGGATACGCCAGGAAAGAAGAGCCCGATCTCGCGGGCCGCGGACTCCGGTCCGTCCGAGCCGTGGACCAGGTTCTCCGAGGTCAGCGTGCCGAAGTCGCCGCGAATCGTGCCGGGTGGGGCGTCGGCGGGGTTGGTGGGCCCCATCAGGGTGCGCACGATCCGCCAGGTGTCCTGGGGTCCTTCGAGCACGAAGACGAACGACGGCGAGCGGGTGATGAAGGTCACGAGCTCCCCGAAGAAGGGACGCTCGGCGTGCTCGGCGTAGTGACGCCTGGCGAGCTCGGCGTCGATGAGCCGGAGCTCGCCCCGCACGAGGCTGAGTCCCTTGCGTTCGAAGCGCTCGAGGATGGTGCCCACGAGGCCGCGTTCGACGGCATCGGGCTTGCAGATTACAAGAGTCTGGTTCATGGCCGGATGGACCCTACTCATCCGGGGCGGTCCGGACCACCTCGCAGCGGGCTCAGCGACCCCTGCGCAACAGGGCGCGGGCCTCTCCCACGACGTAGAGCGAGCCGGTGACGAGCACGATGTCGTCCTCGGTGGCGGCCTGGCGAGCGATCTCGAGGGCATCGCCCACCTCGTCGGCCACCTGGGTCGCCAGTTCCAGCCCTCTGGCGGCCGCTGCCACCTCCTCGGCGGGAAGCGCTCGTGGCGAGGGCGCCTGACAGGCGACCACGAGGCTCACCCGCTCGGGACCGATCCCCGCGAGCAGCGCCGCGGGGTCGCGCCCGCGCAGGCAGCCGAGCACGACCACGACCTTGTCAGCGCCGGCGAAGTCATCGCTCAGGGCCGCCCCGAGGGCCTGCGCGCCGGCGACGTTGTGCGCCCCGTCCAAGAGCACGAGGGGGCGCCTGGCCATCACCTCGAGGCGACCGGGCACGCGCACGGAGGCGAACGCCTCGGCCACGACCTCTGCGTCGAGAGGCGAGCCGAAGAAGGCCTCCACCGCGGCGAGCGCCACTGAGGCGTTCTCTCCCTGGTGGGGACCGTGAAGGGCGAGGTAGACGTCGTCATAGCTCGCCCCCGGCGTGCGCAGGTCGAGCAGTCGGCCACCGTGCGCCAAATGGTTCTCGGTGACCGCGAAGTCCACCTCTCGCCGCCACAACGCCTCGGCGCCGACCCGGTGACCTTCCTCGGCGAAGACCTCGACGATCTCGGGGTCCTCCTCGCCGACCACGACGATCGAGCCGGCCTTGATGATGCCGGCCTTCTCCCGGGCGATGTGCAGACGGGTCGGACCGAGGATCTCGACGTGGTCGAGCTCGACGTTGGTCACCGCGGCCACCGCGGCGTTCGCCACGTTGGTGGCGTCGAAGCGCCCGCCCATGCCGACCTCCACCACGGCGGCCTCGACCGCCACGTCGGCGAAGTAGCGGTAGGCGGTGGCGGTCATCAGCTCGAACCAGGTGGGCGGCTCGTCGAGGACCCGTCGGGCCCCTCCGCTTCCGAGCAGGAACCGCTCGAGCTCCTCCACCGAGCCGAGCACCTCGGCGAGGGCATCGTCGCCGATCGGCTCACCGCCGAAGGCGATCCGCTCGTTCAGGCGCTCGAGATGGGGGCTCGTGTAGCTGCCGACGGCGAGACCTTGGGCCTCGAGCAGGGCGGTCGCGATCCGAGTCGTCGAGCCTTTGCCGTTGGTCCCGGTCACCTGCAGGACGGGGTAGCCGACCTGGGGGTCGCCCATGGCGGAGAGGAGGGCTCGGATGCGGGACAGGTCCGGCTCGGCCGCACGACCAGCGTGGCCGGCCTCGATCGCCTCGAGGTTTACGTGGTGGTCGAGCCAGGCGAGGACGTCCCCGAGGGAGGGACCGTGGGGTGCCGGGTGCTCCCCGGCGCTCCGGCCTCCTTCGTCAGGACGCCGCACGGCGCGGGCGGTCGGACTTCTCGCCCGCCGTGCGCGGCAGGAGGCTCGGCGCCACCCGCTCGAGGACGACCTTCTTGTCGACCACGCAGCGGCCCACGTCGCTCCTGCTCGGCAGGTCGTACATCACCTCGAGCAGCACTTCCTCGAGGATCGCTCGCAGGCCACGGGCTCCTGTGCCCCGGAGCAACGCCTGGTCGGAGATGGCCTCGAGGGCGTCCTGGGTGATCTCGAGGTCGACCCGATCGAGCTCGAACACCCGGTGGTACTGCTTCACGAGGGCGTTCTTCGGCTCGACGAGAATCCGCACGAGGGCCTCTTGATCGAGGTTCGACACCGCCCCGATGACCGGCAGGCGTCCGACGAACTCGGGGATCAGGCCGAACTTCAAGAGGTCCTCGGGGAGGACCTCGTGCAGCAGGGCGCTCTCGTCGTGGCGCTTCACCCGGCGCACGTCGGCGCGAAAGCCGATGCCCGCCCGGCCCGTGCGGGCCTCGACGATCCGGTCCAGCCCGGCGAACGCTCCGCCGCAGATGAACAGGATGTTCGTGGTGTCGATCTGGATGAACTCCTGGTGGGGATGCTTGCGGCCCCCCTGCGGCGGCACCGAGGCCGTCGTGCCCTCGAGAATCTTCAGCAGCGCCTGCTGGACGCCCTCTCCCGAGACATCCCGGGTGATCGAGGGGTTCTCGCTCTTGCGGGCGATCTTGTCGATCTCGTCGATGTAGATGATCCCGGTCTCGGCCTTTTTGACGTCGTAGTCGGCGGCCTGTATCAGCTTCATAAGGATGTTCTCGACGTCTTCGCCGACGTATCCGGCCTCGGTGAGAGCCGTGGCGTCGGCGATGGCGAAGGGGACGTTCAGCATGCGGGCGAGGGTCTGTGCCAGGAGGGTCTTGCCACAGCCGGTCGGACCGAGCAACAAGATGTTCGACTTGGCGAGCTCGACGTCCTGCTCGGTCGTGCCGGCCTGGACCCGCTTGTAGTGGTTGTAGACCGCCACCGACAGGATCTTCTTCGCCTGGTCCTGGCCGATCACGTAGTCGTTCAGGAACTCGAAGATCTCGCGGGGCTTCGGCAGGTCTTCAAATCGCACCTCGGAGGTCTCGGAGAGCTCTTCCTCGATGATGTCGTTGCACAGCTCGATGCACTCGTCGCAGATGTAGACCCCGGGCCCGGCGATCAGCTTCTTGACCTGCTTCTGCGACTTGCCGCAGAAGCTGCACTTCACGAGCTCGCCGCCGTCACCGAATTTCGCCACGTGTCTCCCCCTCCGGCCTGATCAGGCCGCGCCGACGGCGGTCATCGGATCGATCGATTCACGACTGCTGATCACCTCGTCGATCACGCCGTAGGCCTGGGCCTCGGCGGCGCTCATGATGAAGTCGCGATCGGTGTCCCGCTGGATCTTCTCCACGGTCTGGCCCGTGTCGTTGGCGAGCATCTCGTTGAGGATGTCGCGCATCCGGAGGATCTCTTTGGCCTGCAGCTCGATGTCGGTGGCCTGTCCCGCAGCACCGCCGTAGGGCTGGTGCAGGAGAACCCGGGCATGGGGCAGAGCAAAGCGCTTGCCCTTGGTGCCCGCAGCGAGCAACACCGCGGCGGCGGAGGCTGCCTGGCCGAAGCAGAAGGTCGACTTGTCCGAGCGGACGAACTTCATGGTGTCGTAGATGGCGAACAGCGCCGTGATGTCGCCGCCCGGCGAGTTGATGTAGAGGTTGATGTCCTTCTCCTGGTCCTCGGACTCGAGGAAGAGCATCTGGGCGGAGACGAGGTTGGCGACGGCGTCGTCGATCGGGGTGCCGATGAAGATGATGCGGTCCCGAAGCAGCCGGGAGTAGAGGTCGTAGGAGCGTTCGCCTCGGCTCGACTGCTCGACCACCATCGGCACGAGGTAATTGGAGGCC
>JAODBN010000128.1 GCA_025463965.1 Acidimicrobiaceae bacterium | reverse complement strand
GATCGCACACGCTCTCGCTGGCGTGGACGCGGGACATCGCTCGCGGTGGAAGGAGCTCGCCCAAAGTCTCGGGGCACGGCCGGAACGTTGCTATGACACCGCGTCGGTGCGTCACCCCATCGGCTACGTCGGCCGCTGTCCGTCTTGCGCGGCAACCATCAGCCGAGCCCGGCGCTATCTGGTCGCGTGTAAAGCCTGCTGTGACCGCTTCAACGACGGCAAATTCTCCGCGACCTATCGGATCGTCTGGGGCGATGAACCGGGTCGAGATCCCTGGATTTCTCCCGCATTCGGCGGCTCATAGCCCGAACTTGCGGCTCAGTCGCTCAATGCTTGGCTCGACGATGACGCTGACAAGCAAGTGCTGACGCGCCAGAACTATGTTCGTGCACATCAACGCAACGGAAGGGGCGTGATGGCGAAGCGATTCCCATTGCAGGGATCGGACCTCGCGATCGCGCTCGGCGCCCTCGCAGTCGCGATCGGCTTGGCCGCAGGAGGCTTGGCGTTGACCGCTCAGGGCTCGTCGCAATCTGCACCCGGAACAGTTGAGGTGACCGGAACGGGGACCGTGACCGCTGCGCCGGACACTCTCGCGGTACAGATCGCGGTCATCACAACGGCTGGCTCAGCGGCACAGGCTCTCAACACGAACAACCGCGAGATGCGCCATGTACAGGCGATCTTCCTCGCCGCCGGCGTGAAGGCATCCGATCTCATGACGACCGGCCTCAACGTCGCCCCGCACTACAACAGCCAAGGCACCCAGCAGGGCTACAGCGCGGAAGAAGACCTCACCGCAACACTGCATGCCATCGCCAAATCCGGCGCAGTGATCGATGCGGCGGAAAGCGCGGTCGGTAACGACGTCCAAATCCAAGGGATCACCTTCTCGCTCTCGAGCACAGCCACCGCGATGAGCGAGGCGCGCGTGCAAGC
This sequence comes from Acidimicrobiaceae bacterium, assembly GCA_025463965.1. Lineage (GTDB taxonomy): Bacteria > Actinomycetota > Acidimicrobiia > Acidimicrobiales > Bog-793 > JAODBN01. The sequence goes on along the minus strand of JAODBN010000128.1, from coordinate 1,853 downwards.
GGTGCAGAACGCAAAGCAGGCGGCTGCGGACTTCGCCAGGGGCGATGGTGAATCGGTCGGCCCGCTGGTCAAGATCAGTCCCGTTCAGACAAGCGTGCCCGAGCCGCTTCCCTTTGCGGCAAATGGCGCCGCCGGCACTGCGCGGTCCGCGGTGCCGATCAAGCCCGGAACACAAACCGTCAGCGTTCAGGTAGACGTCGTCTTTCGCCTGAATAGCTGAGAGCTCAGGCCTTGGGTGGGGCGAGCCCCTTGTCCGCTGCGGTCACCGCCGAGTTGGCGCCATCGAGCGCCTGTTGGAACGCTGTCGCCCACCCGGCGAGATTGAAGGCCCGCGAGCCGTAGCCGGCGGCAAGATCCTGAAGTCCTTGGTAGATCAAGTTGTACTCGTTCACGACATTGACGAAAGTCCGCGAGACGGCTTTCGGAGCCTGCAGCCGCAAGGCGTAGATCCCCCGCGCTGCGCGGACAAGCTCAGCCGAAGCGGGCGCGACATCCGTACGGAGCTGCGCATTGGTCGAGCCTGGCCCGAGAGCACGAAATGCCTTCGCGAACGTGCCAAACGTCGCATTGTTGGCAGCAACAAATCCATCGAAGCGGTGCTTCAGCTGCCCGTTCGACAGTTTCGGGAGGTTGGGCGGCACCGTCGTGGTCGTCGAAGTGGTCGATGACGCGCCGGCGTTCCCGCTTGCCGCGCTTGTGCAGCCGGCCGCGACCAGGCCGAGTGCGAGCACAACGACTGCGACAAGGCGAGGAGACCGTCGAGACGGGTCATCGCTTAGCCCTTTGAGACGATTCATGGAACGAGGATCCTCCCGCACTGCTCGCAATGGACCGCCGACCCAGGTGGGGCGCGGTGAATGGCATCGATCTCGGTTGCCGGCAGATGGAGATGACAGCCCGAGCAGGTGCCGTTCACGAGCCGGGCGACGCCGATACCGTCGAGGCGGGCCCGTAATCGCTCGTACTCGGCGAGCAAGGGCGCCGGCAGCGGTGCGGTCAACTCGGCGCGGGCCTCGGCGAGGACATCGAGCTCGGTGCGGATCGCCGCCTCGGCAACCGCGAGCGCGGCGACGGCCTCAGCACGGCGTGCGCTCAAGATCTCGGCGGAGGCTGCGAGGTCGGCCACCTCCTGCTCGATCGGCTCGAGAATCTCCATCACCTCGAGCTCGAGATCCTCGAGCTCACTACGCCGGTGCCCGAGCGAGGCAATCTCGGCCGCCATCGCCTCCTGGTCCCGGAAGGATGAGGCAGCGCCCTCGCGCATCCGTGCTTCGATCCGTCCGATCCTGGACGTCGTCTCGGCAATCTCCTTTTCGAGCTCGCTCTGTCGTTCGAGGTGCCCGCCACGCTCGCCCGAGAGCTCGCCGCCCCGTTTGGCAAGGGTCGCCTGCTCGGCTTCGATCGCCTCGAGTGCCTCCCGCTCAGGAAGTCTCCCGAGCCGAAACCGCAGCTGATCAGCGTGGAGATCCTGGTCCTGCAGGACGAGCAGCTGCTGGAGTGGGGTTCGCTCAGCCTGCGAAGCGCCTTCGGATCCCTCGTCGCTCATCGGGCCACCTGTCGGCTCCCGGCGGCACGTCTCGCAGCGAGTGCCTCCCCGAGGAGCTCGGGCGTCGCTGCCGCAACCGGGCCGCGCCGCTCGGCATGGGATCGGACGACGAGCTCCCGGTCATGGACCTCACCGAGCACCGCGCCCGCCTCCTCGCAGATCAACATCGCCCCGAGGTAGTCCCACACCCCGTGTGCCTCGTTGCAGTCGATGTAGGCGTCGAGCGTGCCATCCGCCACCGCACAGATGTCGAGGGCTGCTGCACCGAGTGTGCGGTATTGGCGCCAACCAAGGTGAACAGGTGGGA
>JAODBN010000434.1 GCA_025463965.1 Acidimicrobiaceae bacterium | reverse complement strand
TTCATGATTGCCATAATGAGCCCCGTGTAAGCAAAAGAATAACTTGGAAGAATTGAATTGCAGAAGCGATTTCCCTCTACAATTCTCTTATACCAAAGTTGGTTCTTTTGTTGAACGGATCAGAACGCTTTGAGGTAGTCGTCGACCGTGACGCCGGCGGTCTCAGCCAGCTTCAGCACCGTCTTCAGCATCGGGCTGTAGGTGCGGCGCTCCGCACGGGCCTTCTCGATGCGGCCGAGGGTACGACGCGAGACGCCGGTCAGGCGCTCCATGTCCGACAGGTTCATGCAGACGTCACGGCGGAGCAGGGTGGTATTGCGGGTAATTGTCTTACCGATTTGGTTCAATGTTGCCATTTAAATACACTCGTTTGAAAAATGGTGCGTTGATCGTATTGATGCAGCCTCTTGAAGCACCCAAGGAGAGACTGAACGGTACTAAGCTTGTACCAATAAAACCGAAGTTATTTACTCAGAGAGTATATCGAAAACGCGAAGTCAGTCAATATCTTTCCTGCGTCGACTGCGTTCGCCAAGGTCAAACCTTCAAGATCCTCGACATGAACGAAGTTGGCTTCCTTCTGCTCATCGAGCATATCGTCGCAATCGTCGATGATCACGTAGGACTTCGGCTTCAAGGATTTCCCGTAGAGGCTCGGGGTCACCAGGCCGCAGTCGATGAGATAGGACATGTCCCCTTCAAGCCCGGACAGGAACTCCTGAATTTCCCTCCCTCGATTCCAACCCACCGACCCTTGGCCAGTTCTGCCGATGACACGGCTAGAATCGATGCCGATGTACTCGAGCATCTCCCGGACTTGATCGACGTCGAGGCCGAGCCTCCACGACGAGGATAGAACGATGTGGGTATCGGTGACTTTGCAGAGCTTGTTGATCAGCTTGATATTGGCCTGATCGAAAGCCCCGACGTCACGGACGGGCGGGGAGTCCAAGAGCGTCAGGCTATTCGTCGCGGCTCCGGTTCGTGGATCCCGTCCCTCCGACACTATCACTGTCGACGGGAAGGGGTACGTACCATAGACGACGCTGGTTTTTACCGAGTTCAGCACGTCATCGATGTCGAGGAAGAGCAGGCGGAAATCGTCGTCTTTGAAATGCGGAAGGTCGTCCATTTTCTTAAGTCACCAGGTAATATGCGATTGCAATATACGTCAGGCCATGGAGCAGCTGGTCGAGACCGAGCAGCACCCAGAACCACTCGGAATTGTTAGGCTTCAGGTCGTATTTTTTGCCAATGTTCACCTTTGAATAATCGATGACGAAGTGAGCCACGAACTCGGCGGCGCCGATGGTGAGCAGCAGCGAGTTCAGCTGGTTGATCCCAAAGACCGCGCCGAGCACGATGATGGTCGTCCACGCATGAAACAGAGCGTGGATGTAGCCGCCGGAATGACGCCAATTTCCCTTGTTGGCGTACATGAATGCCGGCTGCAGGCAGAAGTCGCAGATGAAGTGCTTAACCGCCAAAGCGGTCAGCAGGATCAGGACGCTATTTGCAGGCGACATACATCCTCCGGCTGGGCGATGATGATCGACTGAGTCTCAGGGCGGAGCTTGATCCGGTTCTGCTCGGTGAGCTGGAGCAGAAGGGCCTTCAGCTTAGGCCAGTCGGTCCAGGTGAAGCGGCCGTTGCCTATGACGTCTCGGTTGTAAGGCTGATCGAAGACCAGGTGACCCCAGGTCGGTGCCATAGCTCCGGTGATCGTCGGCTTGTCGTCGATCAGGAAGTGGCCGCGGACGACCGTCTTGTCCTTGGTGAGGATGAGACGCTTCGTCCACCACGCTCCGGCATAGTGCTCAATCCAGGCTGCCTTCTCGGTGTGGCAGAGCAGGGCCTCGTATTCGACCTCCGGGGACGAGCAGATGAACGGCTCGATGAAGTGCGAGCAATTCTCCTGGATGTCCTTCAACACCGCCAGAGCCCCGTCGACCGGCTGGAGGCTGGAGTAGAAACCTGCTTCCCGAGGGATCGCCAGGACGTCTGGGCGATGATCCTCGGGGCAGATTTCCTCGACGTAGAATTGGATCACCTCCTCTCGGGTAGGGAACGGTCGATCGGGGAATCGACCTCGATAGATCTCTTCCAGCCGGCCGAACCAGTCGCAGACGACGCCGTCCATGTCGATCAGAAGAATGTACTTGTTTTCCATAATTTGCTTTTTAGTTAAGTCCCGTTTTTGTGAGACGATTTGTTGAGTATGTTGGTGAAATATCCGTCCTTACCGTAGTCGCCAGTCTTTGTGAGCCGCTGAATTGACCACATGAACTGAACGACTACTCCGGAAAAATCGAAGCTCCACAAACAGTACAGCCCTCCAACAAAATGCTGGAATGCAGACAGCTGCGCCAGGTGTAGTTCTACAATGCTTTCACAAGGGTTACAGGTGACTTTACCGCTTGCGAGGTCACTTGTTTTTTTACCGCACTCTGAACACTTGGAATCTTTATCGAATTCGTCAAATAACATAAGGAATACCTCCTTACGCTATTCTATCACCGAACCGCAAGAGAAAACGCATGCAGATACTAAAGAAATACTACTGGCGCTCGAGGTCGCCTTCCCAAACTCCCAGGATCAGCTGGCCGTTCGAGTACAGCCGGATGTCATAGAAGCAATTGGGTCCATAGGAGAGCTCGGCGGAATGGATCCAGGCCTTCTCTCCGTTCCAGACCACCGGAGTGCCGATCGGCAGCAGGGACGGGCACAGGCAGGCCGGCGGTAGCCCAATGTCCGCTTGCGGTACAGGGTCCGCATCGGGAAGCAGCGCGGAACGAAGCTTTCCCCAGAGTGAAGCCAGGGATACGGTCGTGAGGGACTGGAGTGAAAGCGACGACATGATGAAACAGACTTTCTTTGAATCAGGTTGAAGCAAATAGGCAATTGGAAATCCGGCGAACCTCGTCAAAGCCAGCGGGCTAGCCCCGCAGCTCAGACTTAAGACGCGACTCGAGGTGCCAGGCTTCCCTGTGCATCGACGATACGCGCTTGAGAGGTTCCGTGATCTAGGTGGTCAAGGTGATCACGCCACACGTTCTATTTACCACCTACGGCCGGATCCGATTCCAATTACGTCGTACCTAAATGCTTTGTGATATGACACCGGGTAATTCCGGCAAGGGGTCAGAGAGAGTAAAAAAGCAGACGAGGATATGCTTGGGACGGCCGAGTAATTCCGACCGCCCCACTAATATAACTTAACGACCGCCGTTGATCTTTGCCAAGATTGACTTGAGCCGCGATTCAGCGCTGTCTTTCTGAGGCTTGTCGTCGCCAAAGCTGGTCTTGATCTTGATGTCAAATTTCATCATCAAGTCAGACACGTCGATGATCAGATCCTCTGCTTCGGTGATGGCACCCCTGCAACGAGACTCATTGTCGGTCAGGGCCTTGGTGATCTCTTCCGCAATCTCCGGCGGCATCCCGCTTTCGAGACCACTCTCCTTCATGAATGTGATGAGGGGAAGGATGGCGGCGTTCTTGCGCATGTCGCTGCGACGGGCCTTGACGAAGCCCCGGATATTCTCGAGGAAATCGTTGAGGGCCGATTCCGCGGTGTCGTCGTCGGACGGGTTGGTGAGGGCCAGCTTTCCGTCCTCGACGGTGAAGCAAATCCCAACTCCTTTGAAGCCCACATAGTAGACTTCCTGATTTTTCATATGAACGATGCTCATGTTTACTCCTTAAATGGCATTTCTGCCGCAAACGTGGTTGAGGGGAACTACTTTGGGACGATGTCTTGCGTGCCTCGACGAATGGTCCAATCGGACTCATCCATGTCGGCGTAAACTGCTATGCCTTGCCTCTTTAAGAACACAGCCATTTGCTGGGCGACCGGTCTTAAAGTGGGATGTACGGTTTTGCCGGAACGTAATTCTGAAACGTAGACAGCTTGAGCAACAGGATAGACAAGAGTAACCGGGACTAAACAGCCCATGGGTACGAGGTATTGGCTTTGAGGAGTTTCGACACAGGTAGACGCTGCACTTAGCTCCTTAAACAGAGCGTTCGCGGCAGCTTTGGACTCATCGGGAAGGTTCTCGTAATACCAGGAGTGGAAGCCGTTTGAGGTCGTCAGCATCGGGTTTGAACAGTAGCCGCCCCGATGTCGTTGGATATCTCTAAAGGAACCAAAGTCGATGGTCAAACCGATTTTAAGAACGGACTGCGCGATTCCTGAGTGCCTTGTTAATACTTCTTTATAAGGACGCTCGATCCCTTCTTGCGAGGAATCAAGGGGTTGGCCAAGTGTTGCCACTTTAAGAAGCGAAGGTTCGTTAATTTCGATCGATTTTGGTTCCGTAACGCATGCCAGCGTTGCATAAAAGTGGGTCAGCTCTGACTGGTAGCCGAACGCTTCTTCACCTTCTAGTTGAGTTAAGAAGGCCGTTAAATTTGGCTCCGAGGTCGCTTCCGCGTACTCCTTCTTAAAAGAGTGCGGATACGACTCATACAGAGTGGCGTAGGCCTTGGTGGCGAGCTCCTGCACCTCGGCCAAGGGATGGTGCATCAACGAGACAAGTCGTTCATGAGCCTTGCGCAGACTCGTTGTCCACGAGACGTTCGTCGTGGCGCCGGCCGGCAAGAAGCCTCGGAGGATGTCGAAGGCTTTGGCCTTCAGCGCCTTATAGTAAGGGATCTCCGCCACCTCTGGCGCTCTGGGATACCGCCGCTCGAGGTCATCCAGAACAGGATCCATGTTTCGGACGTAGAAGGTACGGCATGCCTCAAGGGCTCGATTGGCGCGGCCGTGCTCATCGGTGCCGGCAGGGTAGGGGTTCACGAACGGCTGATCCGAGAAGTCGATGTACCGACTCGAGCATTCCTGACCATTGAACAGCGGATTGTCTTCGATCGCCTTGGCTGCCAGCATCGAGATGCCCTCGAAATAGAGGGTGACGAAGCCACAGTCGGCGATCGAAGCATGGCCGTAGCCCAGGTAGAACTGCTCCATGAACTTGCCGGAGCCGACCTGGCTGAGCTTTGTCAGATGGTCAGTGACGCTCTTGGGGCTGCGGGAGTACAGAGCCTGCAGCATGGCGTTGTCTTCGGGGTTGGCTTCGGTGTGGAGAATGACTTGCAATTAGGTCTTCCTAGTTGATGGTTTTGAAAACGGAGGCAACAAGCTTGCCGTCGTAGCGGCCGGCGAAGTGCGTCTTGAAGTACGACTGGACCTTCTTGAGACTGAACTCGGCTGCCACGGTCACCTTCAGTAAGGCGATCTGGGTTCGGATATCCTCGTCGCTGAGCTGAGGTGGGATGTAGCGCTCGTAGAACAGGATCTCCGCCTGTGGTACCAGCGCGGCCGCGGCGTCGGTCTTGGCAATGAGCTCTGCCATGTCCTTCGTGGTGCTGACGCGGTTTTTGGCCAGAGCGACGATCTCATCGTCCTCGATCGGCTTGCCGGTCTTTTTCGAGTTGGTCTCGAGGTCACCGAGGAACGTGCTGAGGACAGCGACGGCGCCGGCGCTTTTGAGTTTGCGGGCGTTAAGTAGGTCCGCTTTGAGGGTGTCTAATAGAGACATAGGTTGTTCCTTTTAAGTGCGCTTGTAGTGAGGATTGGCTTTGAGCCACTCCGATAGAGGTTGGAAACAGGTCGAGGGCCACCACTTCCAGTCGACCTTCACGAAGCTGTCGAACATGTTGGTGTCGACGTCCTGCACCTCGAGGCCGATGCCGATCTGCGCCCTGTTGCGAAACATGACGAGATCGCCTACCGCAAAGGGGCTGGCCACGGCTAACTCACGAATAGCAGGGCGAAGAACGTGACGACCGCGGCCAGCACCGTCAGGCGATTGATGACTGGAACGAAGCCCAGGAGAGCTCCTTGCCACCAGACCACCACCGGCGGCTTACCGAGATGGACCAGCCACGAGTTGATCGTGTACGGCCACAGGAGGGAGGCCAGGATGACTCCGAGAAATAGCAAGGCGAGAACGCCGAGAACCCCGAAGCCGACGAGAAATGGAGTAAGGAAGCTGAGGGGATTCAGCTGTTTGTAGACGTTTTTCAAAATGTTCTTTCGGATATCTGGTGCACCTGGCCAGATTTGAACTGGCACGCCTTTCGGCACTAGGCCCTCAACCTAGCGCGGCTACCAATTACGCCACAGGTGCGGGGGTTTAACAGTTAAAGAGGTAATGCTTGTTGCCAGGGTGATCTTTGCAATCGCAAGGATTGGGCTGGCCGCCACTGAAGGTCTTGTCTTCGGCCGGCTGCCACTGGGAGCGGATCCCGGTAGGGCATTCCTTATTCAATCTCTCGGTGGCTTCTTCAAGGCTCAACGAGGTGCACACGCTGGCACAAACGAGGCCAACGCTGTAGGCTTCGAATTCCATAGCAGTCCTTCGGTAAAGTATATCATGGGTTTATCGGGTGTAGCACCAAATGATGAAGGCGAGAAAAGCCAGCGGTGCAACGTTTGAAATACAAGTAGGCCAGTCCATTTTGTTCCAATGTAAAGAAAGGTCGGAAGCTGTCTGGCTTCTTCCCCTGCATTGTTCTTATACCAAGTTAGACTTCAAATAACTAAAAAAAGCGGAGGGGAAACTCCGCTTTTTCATTCCAACAACGCAGCCGCTGATTAGCGTGTGCGTGTCAGAGGTGGCACGCCGGTATTGCCACCTGTCAAGCCGGAGCTCGAGGAAGAGCTCGAGGACGAGCCGCCTTTCATGGCGCTCAGCATCATCATCATCGGCATCATCTGAGCCATCGGATTGGCCGCGCCTTCAGTGCCGGCGCCCTGTTGGGAGAACAGCATCAGCGGGATCATCTTTTCCAGATCCAGGTTGGTGCCTTCACCCATGACCAGCAGTGGCAGCAGCGAGCTTTGGAAGCCTTGTGCGCCGTTGCCGAGCAGGCCGGTCAAGCTCTTGACGACCATCGAGCCATTTTGACCGATCATCGCAACCTTTGGCGGGTTGTAGTTCTTTTGCATGCCCTTGGTGTCGAGCAGCACCAGCGAGGCAGGCTTCTTCTCGATGACCCAGCCCAGGACTTCCTTGGCGCCGACGATCAGGTCGCCGATGGCGATTTGCTCGTGAGGCGTGTTCGTTGCAAAAGCCGGGATAGCCAGGCCGAAGTTGTCGAACGGGTTGATCGAGATCTGAGCTGTCGATGGTGTACGACCTTCGGCTTCGGTGATCTCACAGGTGTAGATACCGTCCGGGCCCTGGACGCCGAGTTTGCCGGTCGAGATGTCCCAGACCAGGCCGTCGACCTTGCGGAAGAAACGATCGAGGAATTTGGATTGGTTGTTGAACAGATTCATTGTGAAACTCCATCAAAGAAAAAGCCCCTGAAGTGGGGCTGGTTGGGGAACTGAGATTCGAGAGAACCTCACTGAACACCACTAAGAGAATGGGGTTTAGTGAGGTCAGGACCCATATCCAGAGCCCTGCCTCGAGAAGTGTATGATCGATTAATAGTCGATTGCTCTAATGAGCGAACTTTCGAAAAGTCTAATTTCGGAATCAACTACACGCAATTTGCTGATTAAATGACGCTCTACCACTGAGCTA
>JAODBN010000051.1 GCA_025463965.1 Acidimicrobiaceae bacterium | reverse complement strand
ACCCCTTCACCGGAGAGGGGATCGGCCAGGCGATCGAGACGGGGGTGGCCGCCGCGCAGTCCATCGCCGAGGGTGGGCGCCGGTCGGCTTCCAGCGAGGAGGTTGGACGCGCCTACATCTGGGCGCTCGGCGAGACGCTGGCGCCCGATCACCGCCTCGCTCGGCTGTGCACCTCGCTCATGGGCCGACCGCTCGCGGCGCGCGGCGCCGTCCGGGTCACCGGACTCACCCCGTGGCTCAATCGCCAGGTCGGCAGGTGGCTGTACGAAGACTTTCCGCGCTCGCTCGTGCTCGCGCCGTGGCGGTGGCGCCCCGGGACACTGGCTCGCCCCGCCGCCTACCGCTGATCAGGACAGATCCAGCCGGCCGGTGCTGATCAGGGCAGGTTCGCGCCGAAGCGGCGGACGTGGTCGTTGACCGTGTAATAGGCGTCGATCGACTCGCCGGCGTCTCCCCAAAAGCCCTCGGTGACGTCGTAGGCCATGGCGCCCGCCTCGATGAAGTGGTTGTTGACGTCGGTGATCTCGAGCTCGCCGCGCCTCGATGGCACGAGCGTGGCGATCACCTCGAAGACGCTCGGGTCGTAGCAGTAGACCCCGGTCACGCAGTACTGGCTGGGCGGGTCCTCGGGCTTCTCGACGATGCGCACCACCCGTCCGTCCGGTGCCAGCTCGGGCACGCCGAGGTGGCGCAGGTGCTCGGGCTCGAGGACCGAGGCCAGCACGATCCTGGCGCCTTTCGCCTGCTCTGCGAAGCGGTTCACCGTGTCCTGGATGGAGCGGCCGAAGACGTTGTCAGCGAGCATCACGAGAACCGGATCGTCGCCGACGAAGCGCTCCGCCAGCCCGAGCGCCTCGGCGATGCCGCCCGGGCGCTCCTGGTAGGCGTAGAGGAGGCGGTCGACCCCGTGCTCCTCTCCGTTCGACAAAAGGCGAAGGAATTCGCCGGCGTGGGTCCCCCCGGTCACCACCATGATCTCGGAGATCCCGGCCTGGACAAGTGCATCGACCGCGTAGGCGATCATCGGCCGGTCGTAGATGGGAAGCAGGTGCTTGTTGGTGATCCGAGTAAGGGGATACAGCCGGCTCCCGGTGCCTCCCGCAAGGAGGACGCCTTTCACGGTCGCCGCTGTTCGCACGTCGGTGCCATGTGGCGAGCCTAGCCCCCGGTTGCCGGCAATCCCGGGTCGCCCAAGCCCAGCTCGGAGAGGATCGCGTCGGCAAACGCTGGCCATGCGGCCTTGGCCCAGTCCCCGAACGGCACCTCGCAGAGCGCCGCGCACGCCACGCCTGCCTGCGGGTCGACCCAGAGGAAGCTGCCGCTTTGGCCGAAGTGGCCGAAGGTCTCGGGCGAGCGCCACCGCCCGGTCCAGTGGGGCGACTTGTGTCCCGCGATCTCGAAGCCGAGCCCCCAGTCGCACGGGTCCTGGCGCCCGAACCCGGGCACGACGCCGGCAAGCCCGGGGAAGGCCACCCGCCGGGCGCTCTCGAGGGTGGAGGCAGCGAGCAGACGAGGCCCGAGCAGCTCAGCGGCGAGAGGCACGAGGTCCTCGAGGCTCGCCCGGCCGTCCTTGGCCGGTGACCCCTCGACGGTGCACGAGCGCGCGCCGAGCGGCTCGAGTACGCCCGATCCCAGGTAGTCGGCGAAAGCGAGGCCGGTGCACGATTCGAGGTGTGCCGCGGCGAGCTCGATCCCGGCGTTCGAATAGATGCGCCGCTTGCCAGGGGCTGCCAGGATCCGTCCCGGATCGTCGAGCGAGCAGCCAGAGGCGTGCGAGAGCAGGTGGCGAAGTGTCGAGCCGGGCGGACCCGCCTCGTCGTCGATGGTCAGCGCGCCTTCCTCGCTCGCGACGAGGACAGCCATGGCGCAGAGCAGCTTGGTGACAGACGCCAGCGGGCGGACCTCGGCAAGCGGGCCCCGGGCGTCGATCACCCCGTTGCGATCCAAAACGGCGACAGCGACGTCACCCGCTCCCCAGTGCTCGACCGCATCGAGCGCCCGCACGGGACGCCCGCTCAGACGTCGAGGAAGCGCCGGACCGCGACCGAGGAGCCGGCCACGCCGATCACCACGCCGACCGCCACCACCACGAGCTCGGTCATCAGCAGGTCGTGGGCGGGCAGCACAGCGGAGGACAGCACGCTCACGTGATATCGGCGGACGAGGTAGTTGACCCCGATGTTCGACAGAAGGACGATCACCACGGCCGCGGCTGCCCCAAGAAGGCCCTGGACGAGCCCTTCCAGCATGAACGGCACCCGGATGAACCAGTTCGTGGCACCGACGAGCTTCATCACCCCCACCTCGAGGCGGCGGGCGAAGATCGCCATGCGGATGGCGTTCAAGATGAGCACGAGCGAGGAGACAAGCAGCAGGATCGCCACCACGATGAGGATGATCTGCAGCACGTTCGACACCTGTTCGAGCACGTGGATGCTCTGGAGCGGCGACGTGGCGCGATACACGCCCGGCACCCCGTTGGCGAAGGTCGCCACCAGCGCGGCAGCATCGGCGGGGCTCGCCAGCTGGCATCGGAACACGGTCGGCACGATGGCCGGGGTCAGGGCGTCCGCAGCCACCGGGTTGCCCGCCAAGATCTGCTTCGCCTGCTGGTAAGACTGCTGGTGGTTCAGGTAGGTGAAGTGGGTGATCTGGGGCGTCTGCTCGATCATCGAGCGCACGTCTGCCAGCTGTTGGGTGCTCGCGTTCGCGTTCATGAAGACTTCGAGACTCACGTTTTGGCCGAACTGGCCGATCTGGCGGTTGACCGCCTGGCGCAACAGCAGCGACGTGCCCACAAGGGACAGCGAGACCGCCACGGTCAAGATGGCAGCGAGGGCCATCATCCGATTGCGCCACAAGTTCGTGGCCGTCTCCTTGGCCACGTAGTCGATCGACAAACCCACGGGCGCGCCTAGCGGTCGCCGCGACGGGCGCGCACAGCGGCAACCCGGCCGGTCGCCGGCTCGCCGTCGGCCGCCTCTGCGAGGCCGGCACCCACCGACACCGCGGGGATCCCCCGCGTGGAAGTGTTCATCTCGCCGCCGTAGCCGTAGACGCCGCGCGCCTGGTCGCGCACGAGGTGGCCGTGGTCGAGCTCAACCACCCGGCGGCGCATGGCGTCCACGATGCCGACGTCGTGGGTCGCCATGACGACGGTCGTCCCAGTCCGGTTGATTCGGTCGAGCAGCCGCATGATGCCCTGGCTGGTCGCTGGGTCGAGGTTGCCGGTCGGCTCGTCGGCGAGCAGGACGAGCGGTCGGTTGACGAAGGCGCGAGCGATGGCCACGCGCTGCTGCTCGCCCCCGGAAAGCTCGTCTGGCATCCGATCGTGCTTCTGGCCGAGCCCGACGAGCTCGAGCACCTGGCCGACCTGGCCCTTGATCTCCGAACGCGAGCGACCGATGACCTCGAGGGCGAAGGCGACATTCTCCGCCACGGTCTTGTTCGGCAGCAGCCGAAAGTCTTGGAACACGCATCCGAGGTTGCGCCGCAGGTAGGGGACCCTCCAGTGCGAGAGCCCGCCGAGGTCGCGCCCGGCCACGAGAACGCGGCCCTTGTCGGGCACCTCCTCGCGAAGCATCAGCTTCAAGAAGGTGGTCTTTCCGGATCCCGAGGAGCCCACGAGGAACACGAACTCGCCCTTGGCGATCTCCAGGGAGACCTCCCGCAGGGCCGGCGTGGCACCCTTGTAGCTCTTCGTGACGTTCTCGAAGCGGATCATCGTCCTCTTCCCCGCGGGGCTGAGAGCCCCCCACGGCTCGTCGGCGCCCGGAGCCGCGCGTCCCGAACTGCCTTTCTCCCGCCATCCGACCTGCGCTTTTGCTGGTCAGCCGGCGGCTTGCGGCCCAAACCCTACCAGTCAGGCCATGACAAGCAGGTGACAGTATCTCGCCCTAGGTGGACAAACTGCGCTGATGAGCGGCGAATCCTGCCCGAGCGGTCGCCCTCAGAGGAACTTGCCGAGCACTCCCGGGTCGAGTGGATCGACTGGGCGGTATCCCACCGAGTCGTACAGCGCGCGGGCCACCGTGTTGTTGGCGAACACGTTCAGGCGCAGCTCGGTGCCGTCGTTGCCCAAGACGAGCGCCTCGGCGAGCGCCATGGCGGCGCGCCCGAGCCCACGGCCTCGGCGGCCCTCGTCGATTTCGACGAAGTAGACCCACCACACGCCGGGGCCGAGGTCGCGCCGGGTGGCTAGCCAGAGCACCCCGACGGGCTCGTCGCCGATCGCCAGCCGGCCGACGAGGTGCTCGGGGCCGAGCGCTCCTCCCGCCAGCATCGCAGCATGCTGACGCCGCGCTATGCGCTCGGCGACCTCGGGGGCCTCACCCGCCGCGACGCGCTCGGCGACGTACTCGACCAGCGTTGCGTCGACGATCTCCTCAGCCTCACCGGGGGCGGACTCGGCGAAGACGAGGCGCTCGCCGCTGCGCTCTGGCTCAGTCGGTGGACTCGGCACGGCGCCAGCGCAACCAGGCAGCCATGAAGTCGTCGAGCTCGCCGTCGAGGACGGCGTCTACGTTGCCGGTTTCTTCGCCAGTTCGCAGGTCCTTCACCAGCTGGTAGGGCGCCATCACGTAGGAGCGGATCTGGCTTCCCCACGAGACGTCGCTCTGGGGGCCGGCGAGCGCGGACAGCTCGGCTCGGCGCTCCTCTCGCTGGCGCTCAGCCAGCTTGGCGGCGAGGATCTGCAGCGCCTTCGCCTTGTTCTGGTGCTGGCTGCGCTCGTTCTGCACCGACACCACGAGCCCGGTGGGCAGGTGGGTGAGGCGGACCGCCGAGTCGGTCACGTTCACGTGCTGACCGCCGGCGCCCGATGAACGGTAGGTGTCGACCCTCAAGTCCTTCTCGTCGATGCTCACCTCGCCGGACAGGTCCTCGAGAAACGGCGTGATCTCGAAGGACGCAAAGCTCGTCTGGCGGCGGTGCTGGGCATCGAAGGGGGACATCCGCACCAGTCGGTGCACTCCCCGCTCGGCGTTCAAGAGCCCGTAGGCGTAACGGCCCCGCACGACGAAGGTGGCGGACAACAGGCCCGCCTCCTGACCGGCGGAGGCCTCCTCGACCTCGACCGAGAAGCCGCGTCGCTCTGCCCAGCGCAGGTACATGCGCAGCATCATCTCGGCCCAGTCCTGCGCATCGGTGCCGCCCGCGCCGGCGTGGATCTCTACGACCGCGTCGCGCTCGTCGTGCTCCCCCGAGAAAAGGCTGCGCAGCTCCAGCGCGTCGAACGAGCGCGAGAGCGAGACCAGCTGCTCTTCGAGCTCGGGACGGAGCTGCTCGAGGGCCTCGCTGCCTTCCTCCAGGGCCAGCTCGTGGAGCGTGGCCGCGTCCTCGAATCGCTGGGCGAGGGTGCCGAGCTCGTCCACGTCGTCCTTGACCCGCCCGTACGCGGTGGTCACCTCGCGGGCGCGCTCGGGATCGGACCACAGGTCCGGCTCGGCCACCTCCTCTTCAAGGCGTGCCAACTCGTCGCGGCGCTCAGCCAGGTGGAGGTAGTCCTCGGCCGCCGACAGTCGCCTTTGAAGCTCGGCCAGCTCGTCGGTGATGGTGCGCCGTTCCTCCGGGCCGTTCCCCGGGGCGGCTGCTCCGGTGACGGCCACTCAGCCGGCGCCGTGGCAG
The DNA here is from genome assembly GCA_025463965.1 of Acidimicrobiaceae bacterium. Classification (GTDB taxonomy): domain Bacteria; phylum Actinomycetota; class Acidimicrobiia; order Acidimicrobiales; family Bog-793; genus JAODBN01. Next base: position 3,111 of record JAODBN010000051.1, on the reverse strand, counting down.
AGCTTGAACTTGCGCCCGCTCCCGCACCAGCACGGGTCGTTCCGCCCGACCTTGCGCTCACCGGCCGCATCGGAAGGCGCGGGCGACGGATCGACGCCCGGCCCTGAGAGCCGGCTGGCCGGGCTGTGGCGGGTCGGCCGTGGCGTGCCCCCGGCGACGGCTCGCGACGCCCCTGGCGCGGGCCCACCGGCTCGGGGCCGAGGAGCGGGCGCGCGACGGTTGCTCGCTTGCTGTCGGGAGGGGCCGGGCCCGGCGTCGTGCTCGGATGCCTCGGCCGGTGCGGCGGGGGCAGCCGCTAAGGGCGGACCTTCCGCCAGCGGCGCCGGGCCCCCGAGGGCGGCCACGCCGGCGGGGCCCGGCTCGAGGGAGAGCACCGGGTCGTCTGCGGCCTCGAAGGAGGCCTGGGAGAAGTCCGGGGAGGGCTCGGGCTCCAGCACGACTTGGACATGCATCACGTGGCGCAGGTAGTCGTCGTCGATCGCGTCAACGAGCTTGCCGAACATCTCAAAGCCCTCGCGCTGCCAGGCAACGAGCGGGTCGGTCTGGGCGATGCCCCTCAGGTGGATGCCCTCGCGCAGGTGGTCCATCTCCGACAGGTGCTGTCGCCAGCGCTGGTCGATGATCTGCAGCATCACCTGGCGCTCGACCTGGCGCGCGACCTCTTCGCCGCCGGGGAAGGTGCGCTCGCGCTCGTCGAAGTACTCGAGGGCCTCGGCCACGACCGACTCGCGCAGCTGCTCGAAGGTCTCCGCCTGCTCGAGGTCCTCCACGCTGAACTGTGTCGGGTAGTACTGGTTGAGTTCGGCGATGAGCTGCTCGAGGTCCCACTCCTCGGTGAAGTCCCCCGAGCACGTCTCGGCGAGCACCTGGTCGACGGCGGCCTCGAGCAGTTCCACGGTCCGCTCGCGCAGGTCGTCGCCGTCGATGACCTCCATGCGACGCTCGTAGATGACCTAGCGCTGCTCGTTCATCACCTCGTCGTACTTGAGGACGTCCTTTCGCACCTCAGCGTTCTTCGCCTCGACGGTGTTCTGGGCGCGCTCGATCGCCCGGGTCACCATCCGCGCCTCGATCGGCACGTCGTCGGGCAGCGCGCGGTCCATGACCCAGCTCATGGCGCCCGTGGCGAAGATCCGCATGAGCTCGTCCTCGAGGGAGAGGTAGAAGCGGCTCTCGCCGGGGTCGCCCTGGCGACCGGCACGCCCACGCAGCTGGTTGTCGATCCGCCGGCTCTCGTGGCGCTCGGAGCCGAGCACGTACAGCCCACCGAGCGCTCGGACCTGGTCGGCCTCTGCCTCGCCCTCAGAGCGGAACTTGGGCATCAGGGCCTCGATGCGCGCCAGGCCCTCCTCGGAGGAAGGGTCGAGACCCTCGGCGCGGACCGAGTCGAGCACGAGGCCCTCGGGGTTCCCCCCGAGCAGGATGTCGACGCCTCGGCCGGCCATGTTGGTCGCCACGGTCACGGCGTGGAGTCGACCGGCCTGGGCGACAACGACTGCCTCACGGGCGTGCTGCTTCGCGTTGAGCACGTTGTGGGGAATCCCGGCCTTGTCGAGCAGCCGCGACAGGTGCTCGGACTTGGCCACCGAGGCGGTGCCGACGAGCACGGGCTGACCGGACTCGAAGCGCTCCGCGATGTCCTCGACGACCGCCTTGAACTTGCCGTCCTCGGTCTTGAAGACCAGGTCGGGCTTGTCCTCGCGCACCATCGGCCGATTGGTCGGGATTGGGACCACCTGGAGCCCGTAGGTCGAGGCGAACTCGGCCGCCTCGGTCTCGGCGGTACCGGTCATCCCGGCGAGCTTTTCGTACATGCGGAAGTAGTTCTGGAGGGTCACCGTGGCCCAGGTGTGGTTCTCCTCCTTGATCCGGACCCGCTCCTTGGCCTCGACCGCCTGGTGGAGGCCATCGGACCAGCGGCGCCCTTCGAGGACCCGTCCGGTGAACTCGTCGACGATCTGAACCTCACCGCCGGCGACGATGTAGTCCTTGTCGCGTCGGTACAGCTCTTTGGCCTCGAGGGCCTTGCCGAGCTGGTGGACGTAATTGACCGCCACGGCGTCGTAGAGGTTCTCCACGCCGAGCTGGCGCTCGACCTTGGCGATGCCTGCCTCGGTCGGTATGACCGTGCGCTTCTCCTCGTCGACCTCGTAGTCCTCCTCGGCGCGAAGGGTCCGTACGGTCGCAGCGAACTGGTAGTAGAGGCGGGTCGACTCGTCGCTCGGGCCGCTGATGATGAGGGGCGTCCGGGCCTCGTCGATGAGGATGGAGTCCACCTCGTCGATGATCGCGAAGTGGTGTCCCCGCTGGTACATCTGGTCGAGGTCGGTGGCCATGTTGTCGCGCAGGTAGTCGAAGCCGAACTCGGTGTTGGTCCCGTAAGTGATGTCCGAGTGGTAGGCGGCCCGCTTGGCCAGGGGATCGTCGACGTCCGGGACCACGAGGCCCACCGAGAGCCCGAGGAAGCGGTGCACGCGACCCATCCACTCCGAGTCGCGCCGGGCGAGGTAGTCGTTCACCGTGATCAGGTGGACGCCCTGGCCGCCGAGGGCGTTCAGGTACGTGGGCAGCGTGGAGACGAGTGTCTTACCCTCACCGGTGCGCATCTCGGCGATCCAGCCGAAGTGCAGCGCCATGCCGCCCATGAGCTGCACGTCGTAGTGCCGCTGGCCGATCGTGCGCCGGGCGGCCTCCCGGACGACGGCGAACGACTCGACGAGGAGGTCGTTCAGGTCCTCGCCTTGGTCCAGGCGCTCGCGGAAGGCGACCGTCATGTGGGCCAGCTCGTCGTCGCTCATCGTCTCGACCTCGGCTTCGAGGGCGTTGACGAGCGGCACCACGCTCTGGAGACTTCTGAGCTTCTTGCCCTCGCCTGCGCGGAGGGCCTTCGCGAACACGCTCACGACGTGGGAGTCTACGCCCGCCGCGGGGAGCCCCTTCGTCGCCGTCCCGGCGTTCGCGCGCTTCTCAGCCGATGCGGACCGGGATGGACGGACGCCGCCGGGGGGCGGGGACTCCCTCTACCGAGCGGAGCTGACCGCTCAGGTGGTGCGGTGCTGCCGAGGTGACCTCGACGGTCGCGAACGTGCCGCTGGGCAGGGGTTCGGGCGA